>JAFGVT010000146.1 GCA_016937825.1 Fidelibacterota bacterium
CCGTCATCGATCGCTTTCCGGGTCAGTTCGCGGACGCCCTCTTTTCCCTCGAGGTCTTTGGGGAATTTGGATGCCGCATCGATATGTCCCTGTACAACGCAGAACTTGATATTTTCCAGCAGTGTCATAGTAAACTCCTCTTTAGTCCGTGCCCGAAAATATATCCTTTGTGCCTGCCATATTCAACGAAAAAAGGCGGATCGGGTCAGGCGTGGCGGAAATTAAGGAATAATTAACATTGTGCCGGGGCTTTTGGCGAAACCGCCGGGTTCGGGCAAATCCTTTCATGCCGCACGATCTTCAATAAAGAGATGAATTCATTCAAAAAAATCCATAACTTAGGGCATCGGAATCTTGAACCATAAGGAGCATACGATGAAACAACTGAAAGAGATCCTTTTGAATATCCGCAAACTCGCATCGGCGGAAAGCGTCCTGCACTGGGATATGGAAACCTACATGCCCGAGGGCGGGGGCGCATTCCGCGGGGACGTGATGGCCTACCTCAGCCTGCTCACGCATCAGATGGCCACCGGCGCGCCCTTGCGCGATGCACTGGCCCGCCATATTGATCCGGAGACCGGCGAGCTGGTGAATATCACGCTGAACGACGACGAGAAGCGCATCGTGCAGCTGACCCGGAAGGACCTGCAAAAACAGCTTGTCCTTCCGGACGCGTTCGTCGAGGAAATGTCCAAACATGTTTCGGCCACCCAGCAGGTCTGGACAAAAGCCCGCAAGAACAACGATTTTGCCGCCTTCGCGCCCTATCTGGAGAAAATGATCGAACTGAAAAAACGCGAAGCGGACTATTACGGCTACGAGGACAAACCCTACGACGCCCTGCTGGACGGCTTCGAGCCCGGCATGACCACGGACCGCATTGCCGCCCTGTTCGGCGAACTCAAACCCCGTCTGGTGGGTCTGGTCGACCGCATCACGGCCGCTCCGCCAATCGACGACCGTCCCCTGCGGCAGACCTTCGATACCCAGGAACAATGGAAATTCGGCATGGGCATTGCAAAAGCCATCGGACTGGACATGACGCGCGCCCGGCAGGACATGTCCGCGCACCCCTTTACCACCGGCTTCCATCCCGACGACGTCCGCATCACCACCCGCCTGGACGAGACCATGCTCCTCTCGGGCTTGTTTTCAACGATCCATGAAAGCGGTCACGCCATGTACGAACAGGGACTGCCCAAAGCGCATTTCGGCACCCCGCTGTGCGAAGCGGCCTCCTTCGGCATTCACGAAAGCCAGTCCCGCCTGTGGGAGAACGTGATCGGCCGCAGCAAGGCCTTCTGGGAATACGCTCTGCCCGTCCTGAAGACGCACTTCCCGCAGCTGCAGGACGTGGATCTCGCGGACTGGTATCGCATGATCAACATCGTCAAGCCCTCCCTGATCCGCGTCGAGGCGGACGAAGTGACCTACTCCCTGCACATCATGCTGCGCTTCGATATCGAAAGCAGGATGATGAACGAGGGCCTGAAGGTCGCGGACCTGCCCGAGATCTGGAATGCCAAGATAAAGGATTATTTCGGGATCGTCCCGAAGAACGACGCCGAGGGCGTGCTGCAGGACGTTCACTGGTCCTTCGGCGGGATCGGCTATTTTCCCTCCTACGCCATGGGCAATCTCTACGGCGCCCAGATCATGAACACGGCCGAAAAGGACATTCCCGCGTTTTGGGACAAGGTCCGCAGCGGCGACTTTTCGGCACTGAAGCACTGGCTGAACGAAAAGGTCCATGCCCGGGGCCGCTACTACGATCCCGAAGCATTGATCAAGGTGATCAGCGGCGCCCCGCTCAGCGCGGAACCGTTCATGGATTATCTGGAGAAGAAGTATTCGGAGATATATCGGCTGTAGAGGTCAAGTGACGAAGTGATAGAGAGACTAAGAGACGGAGGGATCAGGATATCGTTAAATTGATCTTTTTTCCAAGGCCGTCTTCAATTAATTTGTAAAGCGTGGACAGCTGAATATCGCTGTGCCCGTTCTCGATCCGTGAAATGAAGCTCTTTCGGGTACCCGTTTTTAAGGCAAGCTGATCTTGTGTCATGTTGGATTGCTTTCTTTCTTCACGAATGATCTCACCGATGGCAAAGGCCTTGGCTTTCATTTCGAAATCCGTTCTGATCTTTGTTCCCAAAGCGCCATAACGTTTTTCAAGATGTTCTTCAAATGTCGTTATGACGTTGGCAGTATGTTTTTTATTGCTCATCACGCTTCCTTTTTAATTGAAAATACGCATTTTTAATCTTTTGCGCTTTTTGAATTTCCCGTTTTGGCGTTTTCCGGGTTTTTTTCTGAAATCCGTTAAACAGCACGATGAGGTTACCCTCATCAAAACAGCAGAAAATCCTATAGATATTGTTTTGATATTCAATTCGTATTTCAAACAGCCCGTCGCTTCCGGCGATAGCGCGAAAGAACTTTTTCGGAATTCTTTCCGCGCTTACGGCCAGGTACAAGACATAGTCGATCTTTTCTTTAAGCCCCTCTTCCAACGGTTCAAAGAACGCGCTGAAATAATTTCTGAAGAATATCAGTTTTCTTTTTCGTCCCACAGCCCAATGTTAACGAATAATGGAACATTTGTCAAGGGTTAAACTGTGTTTGAAGAAACAAGGATCACGATTGAAAGCCCTTTACGAATTATCCGGAGAAGAAGAATACGGAGATCTACCGAATATAGAGGAGGAGAGGTGGAGAAGAGGAGAAGGGGAGAGAAGGAGAAAAGGAGTGGAAAAAGTTGTGATGATGATCACCGTTTCCTTTTCTCCGCAAAGGCGATCACGTGCCCGTCCGGGTCCGCAAGATAGCAGGCCGTATCGCCCCAGTCCCGTAACGCAGGCGGACTCAGCGAACGCGCGCCGGCCTTCAGGGCGTTCTCGTATTCAAAGGGAAGATCGTCCACATATAAATAGAGTTCACATCGGGGGATCCCGGTCCCTTCGTCCGGATGCGGCACGGTATTTCCCAGGATCGTTGCGATGCCGCGGTTCGGCATCAGCCCCAGTTTTACCTGTTCCGCAAGGATGAATTCCGTCATGCCGGGGACATCCAGATCCGGCGCTTTCCGGAAGATCTTTTGATAAAATGCCGCGCTTGCCTGCTGCTCGCGGACG
>JAFGVT010000147.1 GCA_016937825.1 Fidelibacterota bacterium
ATGATCTACATCATCCCCTCGCGCGATCTGCTGGTCGTACGCCTGGGTTATTCCCGGAGCGGCACCTTTGACTTCAACCTGATGCTCAGAGAGATCCTGGACGCTTTTCCCGAAAATTAGGTCACGCTATTATGGCAAAATTAACCGTACATTCCACGTTCCAGCCCTCGGGCGACCAGCCCGAGGCGATCCGGAATCTTGTAGAAGGGATACGGAACGGCGATAAATTCCAGACCCTCCTCGGGATCACCGGCAGCGGGAAGACCTACACGATGGCAAAGGTCATCGAGGCGGTCCAGAAACCGACGCTGATCATCTCGCACAACAAGACCCTTGCCGCCCAGCTTTACGGCGAGTTCAAATCCTTTTTTCCCGAGAATGCGGTCGAGTACTTCATTTCCTACTATGATTACTATCAGCCGGAAGCCTACATCGCGACGACGGACACCTACATTGAAAAAGATTCCGACATCAATGACGAGATCGAAAAACTGCGCCTAAAAGCGACCTCCTCCCTCCTGGGACGGCGGGATGTCATCGTGATCGCGTCCGTCTCCTGCATCTACGGCCTCGGGTCCCCGAAAGATTATGAAAATCAGATCATTGTGGTGCGCAAAGGCGACAAGGTAGCGCGGAAGGACCTCTTCGCCCGTCTGGTTTTCATTCACTACACCCGCAACGACATCAGTTTCACACGCTCCGCCTTCCGGGTCCGGGGCGACAATGTCGAGATCTACCTTGCCTACGGCGACGAAGCCCTTCGCCTGGAATTCTGGGGCGATGAGGTCGAGAACATCTCGCTCATCGAACCCCTGACCGGCCACGTGCTGAAAGAGCTCGACTTTGCGGTCATCTATCCCGCCCGGCATTTCATTACCGACACGGAAAAAGTGAAGGTCGCGATCGGGAATATCCGGCTTGAACTGAAGGAACGCCTCAACGAACTGCGTCAGAACGGCAAGCTGCTCGAAGCCCAGCGCCTTGAACAGCGCACGCAGTACGATATCGAAATGATCCAGGAACTGGGGTACTGCTCCGGCATCGAGAATTACAGCCGGCACCTGACCCTGAGGAAACCGGGAGAGCGTCCCTTTACCCTGATGGATTTTTTCCCGAAAGATTTTCTGACCATCGTCGACGAATCCCATGCGACCCTTCCCCAGATCCATGCCATGTACAACGGCGACAGGTCGCGAAAGGAGGTCCTGGTCGAGTACGGCTTCCGCCTTCCCAGCGCCTTTGACAACCGTCCGCTGAAATTCCCCGAATTCGAAGCGATGCTTGACCAGACCATTTTTGTCTCCGCGACCCCTTCGGACTACGAGATCGACAGTTCGAACGGCGTGGTCGTCGAACAGATCATCCGGCCCACCGGACTGCTGGACCCGCGGATCCTGGTCCGGAAGACCGAGGGTCAGATCGACGATCTGATCCAGGAGATCCGGACCCGCGTCGACAGGAAAGAACGCGTCCTGGTCACGACCCTGACCAAGCGCGAATCCGAAGATCTCGCCAACTATCTGAAAAATATCAATATCCGCGTCCGCTATCTTCACTCCGAGATCGACGCCCTGGAACGCGTGGTCATTCTGCGCGAACTCCGCATAGGGACCTTCGACGTGCTCGTGGGCGTCAATCTGCTCAGAGAGGGGCTGGACCTGCCCGAGGTCTCGCTCGTTGCCATTCTCGGCGCCGACAAGCAGGGCTTCCTGCGTTCCGGGCGTTCGCTGTTCCAGATCGCCGGCCGCGCTTCGCGTAACGTGGACGGCACCGTGATCTTTTACGCCGACAAGATCAGCGACGCCATGAAACAGGTCATCGACGAGACGAACCGGCGCCGCGAAGTGCAGACGGCCCATAACCTGGCAAAGGGCATTCAACCGAAGACCATCTATAAAAGCGAATCCGAGATACGGAGCATCACGTCCATCGCCGATATGAAGACGGACTACAAACCCGCCCAGAAGGCAGGAGAAAAATTCCGTCACCTCTCAAAATTCGAGGCCATGGACATGATCGACCGGCTGACGATCCAGATGGAAGAGGCCGCGCAGGCCCTTGAATTCGAAAAAGCGGCAATGATCCGGGACGAGATCCTTGCGATCAAAAAAAATAAATCATGATTTTTAAACCATTTTATTGCATTTCAATAAAGTTTTTTTTAGTTTTCAACCTGTTATTGAGATTAAAAATATTTGAAATTTAGGAGTAAATAATGAAAAAGTTTTTTATGTCGCTTCTTTGGGTACTGTTATTTGCCGGTTTGGGCGCGATGTATTATTATCAGACGACCTTTGATGACCGCCTTGAAAAGGCCGTCGTACGGTCAAAATCCATTGAAGACAAATACCAGGATTACACCGACGATCTTCATGATCTTGACGTCCGCCTCATCGGCCAGCGGAAGCACATCAATCTGAACAGCCAGCGTTTTATCGACCTGAAGACCGATCTGAACGAATTCAAAGACCAGCACTCAAGCGACATGTTCTATGTCAACACGCGCATTGATTCCCTGGCAAGCATTGTTGAGGCGAACCAGACAGCTCTGCGCGGCCGCATAGACGACGTCGACAAAAAGGTCAGCAACCTCCGCCTGACGGTCACACAGAACAACATCCGCAGCACCCAGCAGCTCCAGAACCTGACGCGCGATATCGAAAAACTGCAGCTGCAGTTCACGGAACTCGATACGACGGTCGTAAAAAAGAAAAAACGATAGGTCATACCCTGACATCATGAAACCGTCCCTTACCCGGACGGTTTTTTTATGCTCTTTAATTTGTCGTTCAAATTCCCCGCCAAATCGCAAGCTGCCCGATAAGTTCTGATTGCTTTTCGCACGGCGAATCCGTATTTTAGGCAGCATCAAAATCAGCAAATAAAAAGGAAAATGTATGTCCGGACACAGCAAATGGGCAAATATTAAGCACCGCAAGGCAGCACAGGACTCTAAACGCGCAAAAGTATGGACCAAGATCCTGAAAGAGATCACGGTCGCGGCAAGGCACGGGGGCGGCGACATTGACGCCAACCCGCGTCTGAGGACTGCGGTGATCGCCGCCAAAACCTCCAATATCCCGGGTGACACGGTATCGCGTGCGATCAAAAAAGGCACCGGCGAACTGGAAGGCGTCAACTATGAAGAGATCGTGTATGAAGGCTACGGGCCGTTCGGCATTGCGATCATGCTGGAAGTCCTGACGGACAACAAACAGCGGACGGTCGCGGAGGTTCGGCATTTCCTTTCAAAGCACGGCGGCAATCTCGGCGAGAACGGTTCCGTTTCCTGGAATTTTACGCGGAAAGGCAATATCGTGATCTCCGCCGAAGGCACGGATGAAGACGAGCTCATGATGGCCGCCCTGGATGCGGGCGCGGAAGACGTCAAGCGCGACGGAAACAGCTTCAACGTCCTGACCGATCCGGCCGGCTTCAATGACGTGCATGAAGTCCTCAAGGAGCGCTTTACGATCGAAAATGCCGAGATCGAGATGATCCCGGGAACGACCGTCAAGATCGACAATGTCAACGACGCCATGAAATACATGAAATTATACGACATCCTGGACGATCATGAAGATATCCAGAAGGTCTGGGACAATTCAGAGATCTCCGAGGAGATCATGGAACAAATGAACGAATGATCATTCTCGGCATAGACCCCGGTTTAAATACCAGCGGTTACGGACTGATCAGGATCGACCGCTCCCGTATTCACTTCATCGCCGCGGGAACGATCTCAACCGCCAAGGCGCTTGATTTTTCGGAGAAACTGGTCATCCTGTTCAAAACCTGCGGTGAGATCATCGATGATCATAAACCGGACGTCTGCGCGATCGAGGAAACCTTTTCGAACGTCAACCCCAGGACCTCGCTGAAACTGGGGCATGCGCGCGGAGCGCTGATCCTGGCGGCAAAGATGAAAGGGTGTCCCATCCATGAATACCCCGCCACCCTTGTGAAGAAATCACTGACGGGAACGGGGAGCGCGTCAAAGGAACAGGTGAAGTATATGGTCCAAAAACTGCTGAACCTGCAGGAGCTGACCGGAAAAATGGATATCAGCGATGCGCTTGCGGTTGCGATTACGCATTATAACCACCTGCGTTTCAATATGATTAAACCATAAGGAACTCACCATGATCCATTTTCTGCACGGCCGGATCGAGATCAAAGAGCCAAACCGTGTGATACTGAACATCTCCAACGTCGGAATGGAATGCGCCATTTCGCTGCATACCTACGATAAACTGCCTTCCGAAGGTTCGGTCTGCCATCTGCTCACCTACCTGCATGTGCGCGAAGACGTCCTGCAATTGTACGGCTTTTCGGAAGAAAAGGAACGGAGCATGTTCCATAAACTGATCTCCCTGTCGGGCATCGGACCCAAACAGGCGATCAACATCCTTTCCGGCATCCGTTACGACCGCCTGATGGAGTACATCCTCAAAGGCGACGTTGCATCGGTCAAGCAGGCTCCCGGGGTCGGGGAAAAAACCGCGCGGCGGATCATCCTCGAGCTGAAGGAAAAGATCTCCGATGACGAAGTGTCCGAGATCAGCGGCATCCCTGCGGATTCTCCCCTGTCCTCCAACATCAACGACGCGATCCTCGCGCTGGAATCCCTCGGATACAAGAAATCCCAGGTTCAGGCATTGTTATCCAAGCATATCAAGCCCGGCGAGACGCTGGGGACCGAGGAGATCATCCGGCGTTTTTTAAGTTTTCAGAACAAATCACAGGCAACGTAATGCTGAAAGACCTGTTAAAAGCGAACCGCAGCTTTAGGCGCTTCAAACCCGGTCCGGCGCTCAGCCGCGAAGACCTGACCGACCTGGTCGACGCCGCGCGCCTGTCGCCTTCCGCCCGGAACGCGCAGCCCCTGAAATTCATCCTGATCGATACCCCGGAAACCTGCGCCAGGATCTTCCCCTTCTGCGCCTGGGCGGGCTACCTGAAGGAATGGAAAGGTCCCGCGGAAGCCGAACGTCCCACATCCTATATCATCCTTCTGGGCGATGATGCCGTCTCCCGGGATATCGACACCGATGCCGGGATCGCCTGCCAGAGCATCCTGCTTTCCGCCGTTGAAAAAGGTTTCGGCGGATGCATCCTGGGCTCCATTGACCGCCCGGCGATCCGTGATGCCTTTTCCATCGACGAGCGCTACACGATACGCTATGTGATCGCACTGGGAAAACCCTCGGAAACCGTGGTCCTCGACGATATCTCCCACAACGACATCCGTTACT
Source organism: Fidelibacterota bacterium (assembly GCA_016937825.1). Lineage (GTDB taxonomy): Bacteria > Fidelibacterota > Fidelibacteria > Fidelibacterales > Fidelibacteraceae > M50B103. Next base: position 5,256 of record JAFGVT010000147.1, read on the forward strand.
ACCGGGATGAACATGACGTACATCACGTCCCGAAACGCACGCTTGACGAATTGATCATTGAAATACTGTGATATTTGATTATTATCATTAATATGCCTCGTTTATAGAATTATTATTGGCATATTCGTTATTTATTTATATAATCGTTCGCGATATAAACAAACCATAATAAAGGGTAACGCCATGCACAAGAAACTCTTCATTCCGGGTCCCGTCGACGTACGGCAGGACATCCTTGATGCTTTTGCCACCCCGATGATCGGGCACCGGGCAAAAGACGTCATGACGCTTCAGGAACGCATTTCCGATAATCTGCGGAAAGTCTTTCATACCGAAAACGCCATCATTCTGTCCACGTCATCGGGAACGGGACTTATGGAAGGCGCGATCCGCTCCTTCACGGCAAAGCGCGCCGTTGTCTTTTCCGTCGGCGCCTTTGGCAACCGCTGGGCGGAACTGGGCGAGACCAACGGCGTACCGGTTGACAAGGTCGAGGTCGAATGGGGCAATCCCACGCTTCCGGACGTCGTGGACGCATACCTTTCCACCGGGAAGTATGATGTTTTCACCATTACGCACAATGAAACGTCCACCGGCATTATGAACCCCGTTGACGCCATCGCGGACGTGCGCAAAAAATACCCCGACGTTTTCTGGCTGGTCGATGCCGTTTCATCCATGGGCGGCGTGAAGATCGACGTGGATAAACTGGGCATCGACGTCTGCATCACCTCGACCCAGAAATGCCTCGGACTTCCTCCGGGAATGGCCTGCGCATCCGTGACGGAACGCGCCATTGACTATGCGAAAAAAGTCAAGAACCGCGGATTCTATTTTGATTTCGTAACGCTCTATAAATTCGTCAAGGACAAGCCCTATCAGTATCCGACGACCCCCAGCATTCCTCATATGTTCGGACTGGACAAACAGCTGGACTATATCCTGAATGTCGAAGGACTCGAAAACCGTTATGCGCGGCACGCGGCCATGGCAAAAACCGCCCAAAAATGGGCCCTTGACAACGGCTTCGAACTTCTTGCCGGCGAGGGTTACCGTTCGAATACGGTCACAACGATCAAGAACACCCGGGGTATTGTCGTCGGGGATCTGGGCAAACGCGTCGGTGAAAAA
>JAFGVT010000148.1 GCA_016937825.1 Fidelibacterota bacterium
CATTAAAACGGACATGTTCTTTTTCGCGGCCATCGCTGCCATGATGATGGCATGGCTGGGCAGTTATTCATCAAGCGAATATACGAGTTTTATCAACTGGGATGTTCTGATCACGATCGCCTGTGCCTTCGGCATCAGCCGGGCGCTCCAGAATACCGGCGCCGCGGATGCCATTGCGGGAGCGATGATCCAGATCGTATCGCGGTGGGGCGCTGTCGGGGTGCTTGCGGGCATCTTCCTGTTGACGACGATCTTTACCGAAATTATTACCAATAATGCGGCGGCAGCCCTGATGTTTCCCATCGCCCTGTCCGCAGCGCAGCAGATGGGGGTGAACCCGCATCCCTTTTTCATCACGATCTGCATCGCCGCGTCCGCCAGTTTTGCCACCCCGATCGGATACCAGACCAATCTTCTGGTCCAGGGGATCGGGGGCTACAAATTCAACGATTATCTGAAAGTGGGGATCCCCCTGAACATTATCGCCATGATCGTCACGGTGCTGGTCGTCCCCCTTTTCTGGCATTTTTAAACATGAAATGACATCACGTTGAATAAGTACTTACAGCTTGCTCGCAGCACTCCGCCAACAGGGAGAATAAGGTATAAAACATTTCATTTTTCTTGATAAAACACTATATTTATAAGATTTGCATAAACCTGAAAGGGAACGGAACATAAGAAAGGAAGACATTCCCGAAAACCGGATAATCAGTCCGCATGGGACTGATCGGGGCGAAGCCGTGCCGGGGAATATTTCGATCCAACAAACCCGAAAATACAAATTGCCTCCTATTCCCCCAACGGGATGAACGGCGACGGAGATGAAACAGAGAGGCGGAGAAGAGGAGAAAAGGAAAGAGGCGCAGGGGCGAATCGCCATTCGCCGGAATGAATGCGGGCTCGGACACCCTTCCCGGACATCCCCGGCGGGGTCGAAAAGGAATCTCAACAGTTCTGCAATCATCTTGCAGTGATCATATCAGAAAAGGTAATCTCATGAAAGTCGGCATCAGCTCTTGCCTCCTGGGCAACGAAGTCCGTTACGACGGCCAGCATAAACTTGACCGTTTTCTCAGGGATGAACTTGGGAACTATGTGGAATGGGTTCCGGTATGCCCCGAAGTGGAGTGCGGACTTCCGATACCGCGCGAATCCATGCGCCTGGTCGGCGACGATCCCGAATCGCCGCGCTTGCTGACGGTCCGCAGCAAGATCGATCTGACGGATAAAATGGAGACCTTCGTAAAAAAACGGCTGGACCTGCTGGCCGCCGAGGACCTGCGCGGATTTGTGTTCAAATCCAAATCCCCGACCTCGGGTATGCGCGGCGTCAAGATCTATACCGACAAGGGATTTCCGTCCAAAAGCGGCTCGGGCGTCTTTGCCCGTGAGTTCATGAAACGCTTCCCGGATGTTCCCGTCGAAGATGAAGGGCGCCTGCACGATGCCGGTATCCGCGAGAATTTCATTGAACGCCTGTTCGCCTATGACCGCTGGAGAACCTTTGCCGTGACCGACGGATCTGTCCCGGGCCTTATCCGCTTCCATACCCGGCACAAATATCTTTTGATGGCGCATTCCCCCGCCTTGCTGCGCGAGGCCGGCAAGATCGTGGCCGCCGCCGCCAAAACAACGCTCCAGGATGATTTGGCGGCCTATCAGTCCCTCCTGACGAAATTCTTTTCCCTGAACGCAACGGTCAAAAAACATGTCAACGTCCTTCAGCATATCATGGGCTATTTCAAGAACACCCTGAGCGCGGACGAAAAACAAGAACTGCTTGAGATCATTGATAAGTATGCCCGAAATTATGTTCCCCTGGTCGTTCCGATCGTTCTTCTGCAGCACTATGTCAGAAAATACCAGGAACCCTATCTGAGCACCCAATACTACCTGCAGCCGCATCCCGACGAACTCAAGCTGCGCAATCACGTTTAAACGTCTTCTTCACCGGCAGTTATTTTTGGACAAAAACATTTTTTACCGCTTTTAAGACCAACCTGCGCTGAACGGCAGGATCCACAGGATTTCGAACAATCTCACAGCTTAATACATCAAGTTAATCCCGCCGCGCCAAGCGAAGCTTGTTCGCCAAGCGGCGGACAGAGAAGCGGGGTTATCCCATGAAAACAGAAGCCGTCGAAACACATTATCGGCAACTCCGTGAGGCAGAATCCATAGGATTTCAAATAATCTCACATCTTAATACATCAAGTTAATCCGGTTATCCTGTCAAACCATATCCTGTCAAACCATATCCTGTCAAACCATATCCTGTCAAACCATATCCTGTCAAACCATATCCCGTCAAAAAAGAAGCATCAGATGAATAAAAAACCCATTACCGTCACCCAGCCGTCCCTTCCGCCCCTGGACGAATTCATACCCTACCTGGAATCCATCTGGGAAGACAAGTGGCTGACCAATAACGGAAAATTCCATCGTGAACTTGAAGACGAACTTGAACGTTTCCTGGGAGTGAAGCATCTTGCCCTGTGTTCGAACGGGACCCTGGCGCTCATGATCGCCCTGAAAGCGCTTGACGTTCAGGGCGAGGTCATCACGACGCCCTTTTCCTTCGTTGCCACGTCCCATTCGCTGCTTTGGACAGGCGCCGTCCCCGTCTTTTGCGATATTGAGGATAAAACCTACAACCTCGATCCGGAGAAGATCGAAGCCCTGATCACGGAACGGACGACGGCGATCCTGCCGGTCCATGTGTACGGGAATCCCTGCGATGATGAGCGGATCGGGAAGATCGCGCAACGGCACGGCCTGAAGGTCCTCTATGATGCCGCGCATGCCTTCCATGTAAAAAAGAAGGGACAGAGCATTCTCACCTGGGGGGATCTGAGCGTTCTCAGCTTTCATGCGACCAAGGTCTTCAACACCTTCGAAGGCGGCGCGGTCATCTGCCACACGGAAGAGATGAAGCAGAAGGTCAAGGACCTGAAGAATTTCGGCATCCGGGGAGAGACTGCGGTCGTGAGCAGCGGCATGAACGCCAAAATGAACGAGGTTCAGGCGGCGATGGGGCTGGCCCAGCTGAAATA
>JAFGVT010000149.1 GCA_016937825.1 Fidelibacterota bacterium
AAAAATACTCATCGTTTTTGAATGTTTGAATTTGCACGCGAACGGAATTTTCCATAAAATATCATCATGAAAATTTCTACCGTATTCACCGACCGCGACGGCGTGCTGAACGTGGACAAACCGGACTACCTGCTCCGTCTGGAGGATGTGGAAATTCACGAGGATGTCCCCGCCGCCCTTGCGCGCCTGACAAACGCCGGGATCCGCGTGATCGTGATCAGCAACCAGGCCGGGATCGGCAAGGAGCTGATCAGCAAGCGCGCCGCCGAAGCGATCTTTGATGAGGTGATCCGCGAGGCCGAAAGCGGCGGCGGACATATCGACGCCTACTACTATTGTCCGCATACCTGGGACGACGAATGCAATTGCCGAAAACCGGGCATCGCCCTTTTTTTACGTGCCGCCCGAGAGCACCAATTCGATATTAAAGGAGCGGTCATGATCGGTGACGGATTCGGTGACGCCCGCGCCGCCGAGCATCTGCGCATTCCCTTCTTTCTGGTCGGACAGGGCTGGGGACCGGTGACCAAGGTCAAGTGCGACAGTTCCGAAGTCCCCTATCAACAAGTTAAAAATTTCAGCGAAGCCGCGGATGCCATTCTGAAACTGAACGAAGGAAGCGACACATGAACATTTGCGTACTCCTGGGCGGCGCCTCGCCCGAACGGATGGTCTCCCTGGCAAGCGGCACGGCCATCGGCAAGGCGCTGACGGCCAACGGCCATGAGGTGCTTTACCTGGACCCCGCAGCCGCGCTCTCCGAACAGGACGCCTTCCGCGAAAGCCTGAACGAGATCTCCATGGAGAACATGGATTTCGAAGCCATGCGACAGCTTAGCGACCGTCATTTCATTGAGCATGTCGCAGCCCTTCGGGAACACGGCATCGAGCTGGTTTTCAACGCGCTGCACGGCGGGAACGGCGAAAACGGCGTGATCGCGGCGATCCTGGACATGGCGGGCATCCCTTATACCGGGTCCGGCTTCGAGGCTTCCGCGATCGCCATGGACAAGTACCGGACGAAGATCCTTGCCCGGTCCGTGGGCGTGACCTGCGCCGAAGAAGAACTGCACAACGTCCCCGTGCATGCGCCCGAACGGGTTCGTTTTCCTCTGGTCGTCAAGCCCAATGATTCCGGATCCTCCGTCGGACTGAACGTCTTTCTGACAGAAGCCGATCTTTTCGACGCCACCTCACAGGCCCTGCGCTTCAGCAGCGAGGTCATCATCGAAGCCTTTATTCCCGGCCGGGAATTCGACATCCCGGTGATCCGCGGCGAAGCCTTCCCCATTCTTGAGGTAAACCCTCACGGCGTGAACGACTACAAAGCCAAGTACATGGGAGCAAAAACCGAATACATGGTTCCCGCCCCGCTCAGCGATGCCGTCACCCGGCGCATGCAGGACGATGCGGTTCGGGTCTATCGCGCGCTTGGACTGAAGAACTATGCGCGCGTCGATTTCCGCATGACGCCCGAGGAAGAGATCTATCTTCTGGAAGCCAACACGCTGCCCGGCATGACCGCTTCCAGCCTGGTCCCGAAATCCGCCAAGGCGATCGGGATATCCTTCCCGGAATTGCTGGAGATCATCATTGAAGATGCGCTGAAATAAGTAACATTCAATATGAGGGACGGTCGCGGCCGTCTCGTACACTTCCTTGACGCATTTTACCGGGAAGAAGATGGTTTTCCTTTTCGCAGCAAGAATATTTCCTTATTTTCCAGTAATTACGGAAGGAGCGACATGACACTGAAATTCTACAATACGATGAGCCGGAAAAAGGAGATCTTCGAACCCATCGTGGAAGGCCGGGCGGGCATGTACAATTGCGGACCGACCGTCTACAGCTATCCGCACATCGGGAATCTGCGCGCCTTCATGTTCGCGGACCTGCTCCGGCGCTACCTGGAATTCAAAGGCTACGCGGTCACGCAGGTGATGAACCTCACCGACGTGGACGACAAGATCATTAAAAAATGCGCCGAGACGGGGAAGTCCCTTCATGACGTTACCTCCGTCTATAAAGACGCCTTTTTCAGGGATCTTGAGACACTGGGGATAACCCGCGCCGAGCATTACCCCGAGGCGACACAGCACATTCCCGAGATGGTGGCGCTCGTAAAGAAACTGCTGGACAAGGGACTGGCCTATCGCGCCGAGGACGGGAACATTTTTTTCAAGATCGCGGCCTTCCCGGAATACGGCCGGCTTCAGCGGCTGGACATGACGCAAATGCGCTCCGGCGCTCGGGTGGATGACGACGAGTACGAAAAGGAATCCGTCAACGACTTTGCCCTGTGGAAGGCCTGGAAGCCCGGGGACGGCAATGTATTTTGGGAGACGGAACTCGGCAAAGGACGTCCCGGGTGGCACATCGAGTGCTCCGCGATGTCCATGAAACACCTCGGCGAGACCTTCGACATCCACACCGGCGGCGTGGATAACCTTTTCCCGCACCATGAGAACGAGATCGCACAGAGCGAAGGTGCCACCGGCAAACCCTTCGCCCGGTACTGGCTGCACTGCGAGCATCTGCTGTGGGAGAACGGCAAGATGAGCAAGTCGCTGGGAAACATCATGTATATTGCCGGACTTATTGACAGGGGCTATTCGCCCGCCGCGATCCGTTATGCCCTGCTTACCACCCACTACCGTCAGAAACTGAACTTCACGCTTGATGTTTTGGATGCCGCCGAAAGCACCCTTAAACGAATCAACGAGTTCCTTTATATTTTAGAGAACACCCGGGAGGGCCATCCTTCACCATCTGTCGAAGAGGTTCTTAAAGAAATCGAGTATAAATTTGAAGAGATCATGGATGATGATCTGAATATTTCCGGCGGCATCGGCGTTCTGTTTGGCGGCATTCGAAAATTAAATACCATAAATAACAATGCCCCGTTAACGAAATCGGACGCCCAGAAAATATTAAAGGTGTTTCATCGGATCGACACGGTTCTCGGTGTCATATTTTTCAAGCAGGATAGAGAAAAAAAAGTCGATGAAGCCCTGATCTTTCAAAAGATCGCGGAACGAAACGAAGCACGTTCAGCAAGGGACTGGGCCCGAGCCGACGCCATTCGAGACGAACTGGATGCCCTGGGGATCGAATTGCTGGACCGGAAAGACGGAACAGGATATAAGATCAAAAATTAACAATCATCCATAAGATTTTAGCATGATGTTCCCCACAACTCAACGTGAAATGAAAGCCCTCGGCTGGTCCCAATGCGACATCATCATCGTATCGGGTGATGCCTATGTGGACCATCCCGCCTTCGGGACCGCCATCATTGCGCGGGTACTGGAATCCGAGGGATACAGGGTAGGGATCCTGGACCAGCCGGATTGGAGCGATACCCGGGATGCCATGCGCCTGGGCGCTCCGCGCCTGGGCTTTGCCGTCACGGCTGGCAACATGGATTCCCTGGTCGCGCATTACACCGTCAACCGCAAAAAACGCAGCGACGACGCCTATACGCCGGGCGGCAAAGCCGGCAGGCGGCCGAACCGGGCGAGCATCGTCTATGCCAACCTGCTCCAGGCCGCATACAAGGGGATCCCCGTCATCCTCGGCGGGGTGGAGGCAAGCCTGCGGCGCATGGCGCATTACGACTACTGGAGCGACAAGGTCCGCCGTTCGATCCTGATCGACAGCAAGGCCGACCTGCTGATCTACGGCATGGGCGAACTGCCCGTAAAGGAGGTCTTCCGCCGTCTCGCGAAGGGAGAGAACGTCCGGGATATCCGGGACGTGCCGGGCACGGTCTGCCGGGTCGGCGAGGCAGATGCCGGCGGGATCGAACTTCCGCCTTTCGAAGATGTCGTGAAGGATAAAAAAGCGTTCAACACGATGACCCGTCTCCATTACGAGAACCGGGTCTATCCCTATGCAAAAACACTTTACCAGCGGCATGGCGATCAGGTGATCCGCATCAACCCGCCGGCAAAACCTCTGAGCACAAACGAAATGGATGCCGTTTACGCGCTCCCCTATACGCGCGAGCCGCACCCGAAATATAAGGAAAAGATCCCCGCCTGGGAACAGATCAACGACTCGGTCACCGCACACCGCGGCTGTTTCGGGAACTGCACCTTTTGCGCCATCACCTTTCATCAGGGACCGCGCGTCCAAAGCCGGAGCAAGGATTCGGTGCTGAACGAGGTGAAGGCATTGGCTGAAAAACCCTGGTTCAAAGGCACGGTCAGCGACATCGGCGGTCCGACCGCGAACATGTACGGCATTCACTGCGCCATCGGCGGATGCAAGGAAATGAACTGCCTCTATCCCGAGGTCTGCGAACATCTGGCGGTGACGGACCAGAAAAAATACGTCGCATTGCTGAAGGCCGCGGCGGCGGTTCCGGGCATCCGGAATGTCTTTATCGCCTCCGGGCTCCGGCACGATCTGGCGCTAAAAGACCTGCCCGCGATGGACCAGATGGTCACCCGCTTTACCGGGGGACACCTGAAGATCGCGCCCGAACATCTGGCAGACGATGTGACCCGGATCATGAACAAACCGCCGGGAAAGGTCTATTTCGATTTTCTGGAAAAA
>JAFGVT010000150.1 GCA_016937825.1 Fidelibacterota bacterium
ACGCAGATGCTGACCACGTCCATCTTCCCGATCACGCTGAAATCGAGCGTTGCCGTCAGAAGACCCTTGTCGACCACGGCTTTCAGTTCATTATCTTTGACATCGCCGATATAGTTGATGCCCGCATTGATCTTTTTAACCTTTTCGGGATCGACTTCAACCCCGGTAACGTGAATGCCGACCTTGGCGACCTCGACCGCTAAAGGCAGTCCGACATAACCCAGTCCGATCACACAGAATTGCGCATCCTTTGTTTTCAACTTATCCAGAAACAGCATGGGACCCTTCTCCTGATTGAGGTGAAATTAACACCGATATTATAAAAAAACCGGACATCGTCCAATATTAAAATCTATCATTCGATAATATTTCGTTCAAGGACGGAAGCCTCCTGTCCTGAGCGGAAAGAAGGGGCTCGCGAACGATCTCTCCGAGACCGAGCTGCGGGTCGTCCCATCGGATGCCGGCCTGATGATCGGGCGCATAGGGGACCGACACCTTGTACGCGATCAGCGCTTCGGAGGAAAGGACCCAATATCCGTGCGCGAATCCCGCGGGGATATAGAGCTGGTCGTGATCTTTCGCCGAAAGGGTGATCTGCACCTGCTGAAGGAAGGTTGTTGAATCCCTGCGCAGGTCCAGGGCGATATCGAGGATCTCTCCGGATATCAGGGTGATCAGTTTCGCCTGCGCGAAGGGAGGAAGCTGGAAATGCAGTCCGCGGAAGACCTTGCGTCGGGAATGGACAAGATTGTCCTGGACGAAGACCGGCAGGATGCCCTGTTCCCGGAAAGCCGCTTCCCGGTAGGTTTCCATAAAGATGCCGCGGGGGTCTTCATAGACCTCCGGCCGGAGCCGGATGACGTCGGGAATGTTTGTGTTAACTACTTTCATCGTTCGCCTAAAGCGCGCAGCGGGTACGGCCCGTGCACACGAAAATAAAGCCTTTTTCTTTCATATCGCGCGGATCGTAGATGTTGCGCGTATCGATGAACACGGGGGATTTCAGGAGCGACCTGACACGCTTCAGGTCCAGGCTTCGGAATTCGTTCCACTCCGTCATGAGTATCAGCGCATCGGCGCCGTCAATCGCCTCATAGGCATTGTTCTTGTAATTGAGATGAGGGAAATCGCGCTTGAAATCCTGCATGGCGACAGGGTCATAGACCTGCAGTTCGGCGCCTTCCTTTTCAAGGAGCGGGATGACGACCTTGGTGGGGGAGAAGCGCGTGTCATCGGTATTGGGCTTGAAGGCCAGTCCGAGGATCGCAACGGTCTTGCCTTTCAGCTCGGGCATGACGGATTTCAGCTTGCTGACCACACCTTGTTTCTGCAATTCGTTGGCCTCGATGGCGGCTTCCACCACGCGGCTTTTTATGCCGTTCTCTTTGAAGATCTCAACAAGTGCCATCGTATCTTTCGGAAAACAGCTGCCGCCGAATCCTGGACCGGCGTGGAGGAATTTGGGCGAAATACGACCGTCCATCCCCATGGCTTTCGCCACTTCGTTCACATCGCCGCCGACGATATCGCAGAGGTTCGCGATCTCGTTGATGAAGGTGATCTTGACGGCCAGAAAGGCGTTAGAGGCGTATTTGATGATCTCGGCGCTTTCAATGTTCGTTTCGACGTAAGGAACGCCGCGCGTGATCAGCGCATGATACACGTCCTTCATGATCGTCTGCGCTTTTTTGCTCCGGCTGCCGACGACCACGCGGTCCGGGTTGAGGAAATCGCCCACCGCAGAGCCTTCGCGCAGGAATTCCGGGTTGGAAACGACGTCAAAGGTTTCCGATCCTCCGGATTCCTTCAGGATCAGTTCGCGGGTCTTTTTCCCGGTGCCGACCGGTACGGTCGATTTGTTGATGAAAACCTTGTAATCGTTCAGGTTCTTTGCAAAGGTGGCCGCAACGATCCAGACCGCCCGGAGATCCGCCTCGCCGCCTTCTCCCGGCGGGGTGCCGACCGCGGAAAAAACGACCCGGGAGTTTTGGATCGCCGAGTCGATGTCGGTGGTGAAAGTGAGCCGCCCTGCCTTGACGTTGCGTTCGACCACTTCCAGCAGTCCGGGTTCGTAGATCGGTATGCCGCCTTCCTGCAGGATGCGGATCTTTTCCTTGTCGATATCGACGCCGATCACGGAATTACCGAAATCCGCCAGCCCGGCCGCCGTGACCAGTCCGACATATCCCGTTCCGACAACACAGATCTTTTTCATTCTTTCTCCCTTAAAATATCCGGTTCGGGGCGGATGATATTGACATACGTCCCCGTTGAGACCCGTTCGAACAAGTCAATGACCTCCCGGTTTCCCATGCGGATACAGCCTTTGGACTGGGGGGTTCCCAGCAGGCCTTCCTCATGGGTGCCGTGAATGTAGACGAAACGCCAGTAGGACGTGCTGTTGACATCCTCAAGTCCGTTCAGCCAGATGATGCGGCTGGTCACGGGGTCGACCTCGACATTGGTCGTATCGGTATAGATCGTTGCGATCTGCCCGGTCGGCCGGCGATCGTAAAAACTCATGCCGAGCGGCTGGCCGGCACCGTATTTCCCGGCGATCCGGTGGACGCCCCAGGGCGTTTTATTGCTGCCCCGTTCGGCGCCGTAGCCGTATTTCGAAGCGGAAATGTCATAGGTTTTCAGGATCTTGAGTTCACCCTCCGGCGCGTGGACGAGGAAAAGCTTGTTATCGTTCCCGTCGATCAGGATCGCGGTATCCAAATCTGTGACGCCGGTCACTTCTCCGATCTCCCGATAATGATCCGCGAGGCGCGCCATGTTCGGCCAATACCCGCTGCGGGTCGCTTCGCTGACACCGTCGACGGCTTTTTCCCCCTTGCAGGAAAAGGTGAACAGGATCATAAGGCTGAGTGCGGTAAGGAATAGGGACTTGGGAATGGACGGTTTGTTCATGGCGAATGTGTCACTCTGTTGTTTTTCGTACAGCCGGGGAGAGTCGAACTCCCACACCCTGAGGGCGCCAGATCCTAAGTCTGGTGCGTCTGCCAATTCCGCCACGGCTGCTTTTTGACGGAGGAATATAGGAAATGCGGGCAGAGAATCCAACAGGAAATCAGTATTCGTTCCCGGCTTTTTCCCCCTTTAAAATAGCCACGCCCGAGGAAGTTCCGATGCGGGTGGCGCCCGCTCTGATCATGGCCAGGGCCTCTTCGTAGGAGCGCACGCCGCCGGAGGCTTTGACCTGCAGGAGGCTGCCCACCGTTTTTTTCATCAGGGCGACGTCTTCCACGGTTGCGCCGCCGGTGCTGAAGCCGGTGGAGGTTTTTACAAAATGCGCGCCGGCGTCCCGGGAAAGTTCGCAGGCGCTGATCTTTTCGCTTTCGCTCAGCAGACAGGTCTCGATAATGACCTTGACGGTCTTTCCGGCGGCGGCGAGCACGACCGCGCGGATGTCCTCCCGGACGGCGTCGATCCGCCCTTCTTTCAGGGCTCCGATGTTCATGACCATGTCGATCTCGTCCGCGCCGTCGGTGACCGCGCGGGCCGTTTCGGCGGCCTTGATCTCCGGCAGGGAGGCACCGAGGGGGAAGCCCGCGACGGCGGCGATCCGGACCTTGGATCCCTTCAGTTTATCGGCGCAATGGCGGACATTCACGGGATTGACGCAGACGGCGGCGAAGCCCCATTCAAGGGCTTCCGCGCAGAGGGTGTCCAGGTCGGCCCGGGTGGCCTGCGGTTTAAGCAGGGTATGGTCGATATAGTGTGCAAGGTTCATGTTCTTATCCCATTAATTGTTTAATTTCGTTCAGGAATTTTTCTCCCAGTTCGTTGGCGGCTTCGGCCGTCGGGGCTTCGCTGTAAACGCGCAGAATGGGTTCGGTATTCGATTTGCGCAGGTGTACCCAGCGGTCGGGCCAGGTGATCTTGAGCCCGTCAACGGTGTTGCAGTTCTCCTGCGCGAATTTTTCCCTGAGTTTTGCCAGGATCGCCTCGGGATCGCTGCCGGCGATATCGATCTTTTTCTTGCCCATTTTGTACTGAGGGAACCCGGCGTATTTTTCGCTGAGCGGGCGTTTGTCCGACGCGAGGAAATTCAGGACCAGCGCGGCGCCCACAAGGGAATCGCGGCCCAGGTGCGAATCGGGGGAGATGATCCCGCCGTTGCCTTCTCCGCCGATCACGGCGTCGACCTCTTTCATTTTTTTCGCGACGTTGATCTCGCCGATCGCGGTGCGCAGACAGACCGCGCCGTATTTTTCGGCGATGTTCGTGACGGCGAGCGTGGTCGAGAGATTGGTGACGACCTTGGGGTCCGGGACCGGACACTGGGACAGCACGGTCTCCGCCGCCATGACCAGGGTATATTCTTCGGAAAGATAATTGCCCTTTTCATCCGCGACCGCCAGCCGGTCCGCATCGGGATCGACCGCCAGTCCGAGATCGGCCTTGTGTTCTCTGACGGCGTCGAGCAGGTCGCCGAGGTTCTCCGGAAGAGGCTCGGGCGTGTGCGGGAAATAGCCGTCGGGG
>JAFGVT010000151.1 GCA_016937825.1 Fidelibacterota bacterium
AAAAAGAAAAATAAAAATGTGACGGAGATCACATTTTACGGAAGGTCCCCAAAACATCCAGCAGGCGTTCAATATCCCCCTCGCTATGTGCGGAGGACAGAGCAAAACGGAAATAATCCGGCTTTCCGTGATAGCGGATGAGGGAAGGATAGATCCCCGCCTTTATCAGGGCGTCCTTCAGGCAGACGGTCTTGTCCGTTTCGGGAACGATGATGCCGATCACGGGCGTCGGGATCACGGGGACGGGAAAGCCCATGTCGGCAAGCGCCTGTTTCGTTTTCAGGCAGCGTTCGCGGAAGTCCGCGATCATGGCCGTATGTGCGCTCAGGAAATCCAGCGCGGCGATCCCGGCCGCCGTAACCGGCAGTGAGACGGCGGATGTCGTGCCGTAGGTGCAGGTCCTCCGGACCGCATCCATATAATGCGCCGGTCCGGAAACGAAGCCGCCGCCCGAACCGGCAGCCTTGCTCAGGGAGCCGCTCAGCAGAATGCGTTCGCTTTGCAGTCCGAAATGCTCCGCGGCGCCCCGGCCGTGTTTTCCGAGTATCCCGAGGGCGTGAGCTTCGTCGATGATCAGCAGGCCGTCGTATTTTTCGGCCAGCCCCAAATAGTCCGGCAGGGGAGGAAGGGTGCCGTACAGGCCGTCCGTAACGATCAGGGGCTTTTTCTCATTCCAGGCGATCTCCGATTCGAGATCCTCGATCGATGCGGCGATCGCGATCTTCGGCAGGCCGCTCATACGGATGGCCGCGGTCAGACTGGGGTGGCATTCCGGGTGGAAGTAACAGATATAATCCTCTTCGGCCAGCGACTCCAGCAGCGCCAGGTTTGCCATGAATCCCGCGGGGAGGAAGACACTGTCCGCCGTTCCCAGGAAGGTGCTCAGGCGAGCTTCCAGTTCCAGGTGCAGGGGATGCGTTCCGGTGGTTCCGCGCGCGCCGCCCGAGTTCAGTCCGGAGGTGCGCAGGGCGTTCTCCGCGGCGGCAAGGACCCCGGGATGGCGGGATAGGCGGTGGTAATCGTAACCTCCGAAAAAGAGATATTCCGTATCGTTCCAAATGACATGAACGGGATCGGTCGCGTGAAGAACGGGTGGCTGCATAAGGGTACTTCCTGTTATCCTGATGCGCTAATATACGACGAATACGAAAAAATGAAAAGAAGTTCGCAAGGAAGTAATTAACTTAACTTGCCTCAAGTTTTTTTATGCGTTTTAAGGCCCCGCAAGGGCTGTTCTCTCAATACGGCCGTAAAAACTTGGGGCAAGTTTTTAGCTCATAACGAGCAGTCATTTCAATGATAAAAGCCAAAACCACCAGGTTTTAAGGGGTGAAAAAGTGACGTGTTAGGCAGGACATACCGCATCCTGCCCGAATCGGGGTCTTCCGATGAAAGTGAACGGGCATAAAAACTTGCCCCAAGTTTTTAGACAAGTTTTTAGAAGATATTTTGCATGTTGTTAACGTTAAACGACATTATTTTCTCATTGTGCACTTAAAAAACTTGAGGCAAGTTATTGTACAAGGCGTCGCCGATAATCGTGACCATTGTTTTTGTTTTTTAGATTTAATCGTGTAATTTACGTTATGAAACGAAAGGAGTGCTCATGGAAATCTTTAACTCCCTGCCGCCGAATTTAGTGCAGTATCTGATCATACCCCTCTTGATCATGACGGCCCGCATCTGCGACGTGACCATCGGGACCATCCGAATTATCCTGGTCTCGCGCGGGGAACGCGTGCTGGCATCTCTCATGGGATTTATCGAGGTCCTGATCTGGATCGTGGTGGTTTCCAACATCATGACCCGCCTGGGCGGATGGGTCAATTATGTCGCCTACGCGGCCGGATTTGCCATGGGGAACTATATCGGCATTACCATCGAGAACCGCCTGGCCATGGGCATGGTCGTGCTCCGGATCATCACCAGCAAACCTGCCGATGAACTGATCGAACAGCTGAAGCAGGAGTACCACGGCGTGACCAGCATTGCCGCCCGTGGGGTATCCGGCGAGGTCCGCCTGGTCCTTGCGGTCATCAAGCGGAAGGACATTCCTTATTTCTTAAAGATCGTCAACAATTACAATCCCAAGGCTTACGTGTCCATCGAGGACGTGCGGGCGATCAGCAAGACCCACACGCCGCCGGGAGCAGGTGGAAGCCAGAGCTTTTTTAATCGATTTAAGTTTTCATTAAAGAGAAAGTAACCCCGGAGTATGTTATGAAACGCATGATGTTGTTCTTTTCATTGCTGTTGCTTGCGATATTCAGCTCCTGCGGAGACGCGGTCTCCGAGGCGCCCGTCGCGAAGAAGATCGATAAGGAAATGACCATCCACGGCGATACCCGCACCGATCCCTATTACTGGCTGCGCGAACGCGATGATCCGGAAGTCATCGCCTATCTGGAGGCCGAGAATGCCTATGCCGCCGCGCAAATGAAGGACACAAAAAAACTTCAGAAAAAACTTTACCGGGAAATGGTTGCTCGTATCAAACAGGACGATGAATCGGTTCCCTACCGCATGAACGGCTACCTGTATTACAGCCGTTATGAAAAAGGAAAAGAATATCCGATCTATTGCAGGAAAGTAAATGAAGAAGCCGGGGAAGAGATCCTGCTGGATGTGAATGAACTGGCGGATGGGTACGCCTATTATCATGTGTCCGGGATCTATGTGTCGCCCGACAACCGGATGCTTGCATTTGGCGAGGATACGCTCAGCCGGCGGAAATATACCTTGCGTTTCATGGACCTGTCCACGCGGGAATTTCTTCCCGACCATATCGAGAACACCCCCGGCGGCCTTGCCTGGGCGAATGACAACAAGACGGTCTTTTACAACACCAAGGACGAGACCCTGCGCCCGGACAAGACCTTCCGGCATGTGCTGGGAAGCCCGGTCGATGAGGACATCCTTGTCTTTGACGAAACGGACAATATTTACAATCACGGCGTGTACCGGTCGAAAAGCGGGAATTATATCATGCTGGTCTCGGAATCCACGCTGACCACCGAGTACCGCTATCTTGACGCCAATGATCCCGGGATGGAGCCGGTCGTGATACAAGCCCGGACCCGGGGACTTGAATACCACCCCACGGATGTCGGGAATGTGTTCTATATCCTGACGAATGACAATGCAAAGAATTTCAAGCTGGTGGCCGCGCCCGTCGCTGCGCCCGGAAAAAAGAACTGGAAGGATATCGTCCCGCACCGGGCGGATGTTCTTCTTGAAAGCGCCGAATTCTTCAAAGACCGTTACGTCCTGCAAGAGCGCAGCAATGCCCAGCCGCGCCTGCGAATTGTCAGTTATGACGGAAAGATCGACGATTATATTAAATTCGACGAAGAAGCTTACGATGTCTGGATCGGCACCAACCGCGAGTTCGATTCCGAATGGCTGCGTTTCGGCTACGAATCGATGGCCACCCCGAATTCCACCTTTGACCAGAACCTGATCAGCGGAGAGCGTATTTTAAAGAAAGAACGGGAAGTGCTCGGAAAATTCGATAAGAACAATTACGAAACAAAACGGATCTGGGCGGATGCGCGCGACGGGGTGAAGGTTCCGATGTCCATCGTGTACAAAAAAGGCACCCCGCTTGACGGGACCGCTCCGCTGGTGCTCTACGGCTACGGATCCTACGGGATCAATATGACCCCCTATTTCAGCTCCGTTCGTTTGAGCCTTTTGGACCGCGGCTATATCTGGGCCATCGCCCATATCCGCGGGAGTGAAATGATGGGCCGTTCCTGGTATGAAGACGGGAAACTATTGAAAAAAATGAACACATTCAATGATTTCATCGACTGTGCCGATCATCTGGTAAAAGAGAATTATACCCGCTATGACAAGATGGTCGCCATGGGCGGGAGCGCGGGCGGACTGCTGATGGGCGCCGTGGCGAACCTGGCCCCCGAAAAATTCGCCGGCATCGTGGCCCAGGTTCCTTTTGTGGACGTGGTCACCACCATGCTGGATGACAGCATTCCGCTGACGACCAACGAATACGACGAATGGGGCAATCCGAATATCAAAGAATATTACGATTACATGATGACCTATTCGCCGTATGATAATGTTGAAGCAAAAGCATATCCGAATATATTGATCACCACCGGACTGCACGATTCGCAGGTCCAGTACTGGGAGCCCGCGAAATGGACCGCCCGGCTCCGCGACATGAAAACGGATGATAATCTGCTGCTTCTGAAGACCGAAATGGATTACGGCCACGGCGGCGCCTCCGGGCGTTTCCAGGTTTATAAAGAAGTCGCTTTGGAATATGCGTTTATTATGAAAGTGACCCATCCGTAAGACCCGCCTTCACCGCAGTAGCGCTTATGGCCGGCAGGCGTGAATCGTAAATCGTAAAACGTAAAAATGTAAATCGCAAGGCGTGAGCCTCCGCTGCGCCGGAGCTTTCCCCTGCGCCCCGGTAGCTTCGGCGGACGGAGGAGGCGTAGTGGAAGCAGAGCTTTGCAGGACAGGCGCCTCTTTGAAAAAAATCCCGCCGGAAAACGCCTTGACAACATCTGTCGCAACGCGTAACTTGCATTACTTAATTAATAACAACGAGGATAAATGGGAAACGGTTGTCAAATACTGTTTGGTGGTATTGATTGAAAGGCTGCCTAAACAAGATGATGCGTCATGAATGCTCAGATCATAAACCGGGTGAATTGGAATGCATCGCTTAACTTACAAAGGAATCTGTCCGATTAACTCAGAAGACGTACAGTATTAACTTATAACATTACTATCTGATTGGGGCAGACATGAAAAAAGCACATTTGCTTCTTTTAATTACACTGGTTTTGGGTAGCTGTTTCCCAAAGCCGGAGGAGGATACTTGGGAATTTCTTGGCCTTGAAGATAAAAGAGTTTATCGTTTAGTATTAGCAGACTCATATATCTATGCCTGTGCTGGCATAAATGGTTTATGGAGAAAAAATATTAGTGAATCTAATTCGGAGTGGCAATATCTGGGTATGGCTGATTCCAACTTAGTCAATTATCCAAGTAGAGGTGTAAAAGATATCATCGTAAACCCCGAAAACACGAATGAATTACTTATTGTCTTTGATGCAGTTGGGTATGAAACGCCAGAAGTCTATAGATCTTTGGATAGTGGAGAAAGCTGGGAAGCGGCCGATTCTGGGTTAGCATTTTATGTTATGGATTATAAACAATATCAGAGAATTGAGAAACTTTGCTATTCCTCTGATTATATTCTTGCGGGTGGTAGTGGTGTGTATAAAACATATGATTTTGGCTTATCATGGGTACCTGCTTCAAATCCGCAGCAAATCGGAGCTATGGAGTGCATTATGGTACGACATCAAAATATTTCTGATATCGTTTGGTTTGGAGGAACCACTGCGATTTCATCAGTAGTTTTAGGATCCTCGATTGATGGAGGAAACAACTGGAGAATATATGAGAATTTTGGAGATAATGAACTAAATTGGGGATATATTTCTAGCATTGCAATACACCCGACAGATACTAATACAGTTTATATTGGAATTGAAGATAAGCTTAAAAAAACAACAAATGGGGGAAATTCCTGGGTTTATTTATATGATTCAAATTTATATTCAACATCACTATTAATCGATACAGAAAATGAAAATCATTTATGGTCAAGTTGAGGAATTGAATTTAGAGAATCTTTTGACGCAGGGGTTACATGGGAAGTGATTGAAACTCCTATTGAATCTAGTATTAAGAATATGATAATGGATGAACTTAACAGAAAACTATATTTTGGTACCATAAATGGCGTTTACTGCTATAATTTATAACTACTATTGACAAATAAGGGTAAAAAATGGGGTTGTGCATAATTTTGTGTAAACGATCTTTTAATCAAAGTTCCTCATACGCTCCCTTCTACGCTAAAGCTTCGCAGGGCATGCTTCAAAGAGTATAGCAAAGTGATTTAAAGCCGCATGCCGATCCGAAACCGAACCGTTTCGGTGAGGAAGCAGAGAGGGCATACGGCTTATTGTCGGACAGTGAGTAATTATCAGGCATTAATACTCTCCCCGTTCACCTTTCATTCTTTTCATTAATCTTTAAATCCTTCCCTTTGCGGAAAGCGTCCACTGTGAATAAATACATCTTTGTGGGATTTTGTATTCTTACTGACTTATCTTTTGCCCCGCCGGTCCCGGATGGACGCCTTTGGAGCTGACAGATCCGCAGGACAAGTGTGTGAGGTATGATTTTGGTTTTAGTTTAAAGTCGAATACCCTATATTCAAAGTTGAAAATAAGGAGTAACACATGTTAGGGAAAAAAACCGACCCGAAGGACCTTAAGAAAGCGCTTTTCATGGAGCGAAAAAATGCGTGGGACCATATTCCCGAATCGCAGCTGAAACACCTCGAAACCTATATGAAGGACTACCGTTCTTTTCTTGATTACGCCAAGACCGAACGCGAATCGGTCGACACCGCGATCGAGATCCTGGAGAAAGCGGGATATACCGATATCCGTAAAACGCAAAACACGAGCAAAATATATTACAATCATTACGGCCGCGCGCTGGCGGTCTACCGCCAGGGAAAATCCGGGGTGCAGAAGGACCTGAGGATCCTGGTCGCGCACCTGGATTCGCCGCGCCTGGACCTGAAACAATACCCGCTCTACGAAGATGAAGAAATGGCTTTGCTGAAGACGCATTATTACGGCGGGATCAAAAAATACCAATGGGTCTCCCGGCCGCTCGCGCTGCACGGCGTGATCGCGTTTCCCGACGGCACGGTCGACACCCTCGTGATCGGCGAAGACGAGGACGATCCCGTATTCACCATCGCGGACCTGCTGCCGCATCTTGCCGGAAAAGCGCAGATGGAGAAAAAGGCCAACGAGTTCATCCCGGCGGAAAAACTGAATATTCTCTTCGGCGGCAAGCCTTTCAACGACGACAAGGAATTGAAAGACCGCGTGAAACTAAACGTTATGAACCTGCTCAACGACGCCTACGGCATCACCGAACACGATTTTGTTTCCGCAGATCTTGAGATCGTGCCGGCGGGCCGGTCCCGCGATGTCGGACTG
>JAFGVT010000031.1 GCA_016937825.1 Fidelibacterota bacterium
ATGGAGATCATGTCGGGACCGGTATGGCACATCACGTCCATATTCTTTGTCGCATCCCCGCAGACAAAGAGGGAGGAGTAGGCGCCCAGGCCCTTGATGTGGGAGAAAATCTCTTTGAGCGGAAGATCAAGGTACTGAACGAACATGTCCGGGGAGATCTGCGAGATCACGGGATCTACGACAGCGACCACATCCATGCCGGCTTCGATGTAAAGGGCGGTCATGGCCTTGCATACGCGGACGCAATAGGCAATGAGCGCATGAACCCTGTCCTCATCGGTATAGGTGTCCATGAACAGCTCCGAGCCGCGAAGGTGCGTTGCCAGGGTCAGGGGTCCGCAGATCAGTCCGTAGAGGGCGGTCGTTTTCCCGACGGAGGCTTTCATGCGCCGCATCACATCCAGGACGAGCGGGATCCTTCCGTCATCCTTGCCGGGGATCTTTTCCGGAATGACAAATCCGGACTCCAGGGGATGGGTGATCACCGAGGGCGGACTGTCGTCGGCCCAGAGAAGTTCACATCCCAGGACTTCCGCTTCCAGCTGCAGGTCGAAAACAACGGGCTGGCCGTCGGGCAGATAGGTTTCATGCACTTTCATCAGAGAATCATATAATTTATCGGCATCCAGAAGGACCTCTTTGGCCGTGTAGCCGCAGAGCTTTCCGGCATGCACGCCGGCGAAGGGGACCCAGGGTGTAAGGTCCGAAGGGCGTTGTTCCAGGGTGTTCCGTATGCGTTCTTTACCGGTCATTCCGCCTCCTTTCCGGATTTCGGGACATGCTGCGCCCTGTTCTTTTCAAGCAAGGCGTTCGCAGCACCGATAAGATCATCATCCAGGTCAAAATAGGTTTTCAGGTAATACAGCGCTTTGTCCTGCTGATCGTATTTTTCGATATTGCCGTTGCTGCGGATCTGGACATAGCTGCCGTTGATATAGATGAAGGTGTCGTCGATGAATCGCGAGGCGACGATGGCATTCAAATAATCAAAGGAGCGGACCCAGTAATCCATGAAGACGGCCTCTTCAAGTGGAACGATGTGGAAAGAATAGCGCGTTTTATGCTGTCCGTTCGTTACGGTCTGCAGTTTGAATTGCCCCTTGCTTATATGATTGACGATAAAATCGATCGCCCCGTTCTTTTGGTGGGTCTCTTTGTCGAAGGAAAGCTCAAGCGGTGCGTTGATCAGGTATCCCGGATCTATCAGATAATGGGATCCCCGGAATTCCGCAAGGGCAAAGAAATGCGGAAAATTCCGCCGGTGGATGTCCGCCCGGACCGGGTAGGCCTGTATGCCTTCGACGAGCAGTGAGCGCACCACCAGGTTCACCAGCGAAAAACAAGTTCCGCCGAAATGGAATTCCCGGTGTTCGGAAAGCACGGTCTTGCTGTCGCGCGGCCGTTTTTCCGGTTCCATTTCAAGCCGGAGTATCTTGCTGACATTCTCATAGGGAATGTTCTTCAGGATCGAAAAGAATTGTAATTCTTGCAGGTCTTTCATGTTGGAATTTTACTGAAAAAGAACTTCAGGAACAAAGATTAATAAATAAATATTTGCTGCCGGGAACATCGAAATACCGCATCATGATCGTTCATTTGAGCACAAGTACTGAAAATCCCTGTAGAGTCTATCCGCCGAAGTCGGGACGAAGAAGGGGGCAGGCACCTCTTTGCAAGAATTCCGCTCCGGAAAACGCCTTGACAATACTTGTCGTAATGCGTAAATTATATTACTTAAAAATAAAGGCGAGGATAAATGAAAAGCGGTTGTCAAATACTGTTTGGAGGTTTTGGTTGAAAGGCCGCTTGGCATGTTACTGCCGCAATAAATGCTCAGATCATAAACAGGGTGAATTGGAATGCATCGCTTAACTTACAAAGGAATTTGTCCGATTAACTTTGGGGACGCACATTGACTTATAACATTAATTTTTGGTTGGAGATGCAATGAGAACAATTAAAATAATATTTCTGTTTTTTTTGTTATTATTCATAATCGGTTGTAACCAACCCTCCACTAACGATATAGAAATAATTAATATTCGTGTATGTTCATATTATGAAATGGATCTTGATTATCCCTATCTCTATATTGCCGGTTGGGAAGATGGATTATGGAAGCTTGATATAAGTAATGACAATTTCACTAAAACTTATATTCCTGTTTTGGATTCAATAGAAAGCATTAGCCGTATCGTCGATATAACTGCTGAAGGAGAAGATATCATTATCAATACTTTTCCCGGCTTGTGGCGAAGTGAAGACAGAGGAGCAAATTGGATCAATATGGGGAATCATCTTTTAGAAAGCATTGACAGATTTCCAGGACAATCCGGCAAGCTCATTTTTGATAAATATGGCGGAACAGCTATATATTATTCAGACAATTACGGCACTACATGGGATTCGGTAGAAACAGGAGTGTTAACTGCCGCCTCTATGATAGAAATGAATCCCTATCGTGAAGGAGAAGCTTGGATTTTCGGATATATGGCGGGAACCGGAATGGGAATTCCCTATGTGTTTTGTGTGGATAGTTGCGGGCAACATTTAAAGACAGTAGTTGATATGGTAAATGAATTATTCAGTGAAGATGCAACAAACCATGTAAATAGTATCGCTTTTGACCCAGATAATCCTGACAATATATTTTTATGTATAACCAATGATAGGAAATCAATTTTTAAATCTTCAAATGGTGGATTTAACTGGCAAGAACTACTTACAGATACATTGCAAATAAATTATATGTGTAATGATGCAGTAATATCGGATAAGTATTATGCATTATGTTATGATTATGAGCTACATAAAGGCGAGCTATATTGTATTACAGATAATTTCCAAACATTTCAATTCTTGGGGGAATTGACTTTTACTAACACTAGCCCGTTGGATATAATCCATGAACCCGTTCAAAATTTACTCCTTATAGGTGACTGTAGAGGTGTTACGATTGTTAAATTAGGTGATTAATAGGAGGGTTTCTTTTGAAAAAGTTCATTATCGTTGTTGTAATGACCTTTCCCCAAAACCCGCATCAATACTTAAATAAGGGCGCATGAGGCGCTCTTTTACCTACCGGGCAGTTTTTGGGCCCCACTACGCTCTACTTCGTTCCGATCCCGAACGGTCGGCACGGAACTACGCAGAGCTTCGCAGGGCAGGCACCTCGTCTTGTAACTTGCAGTGAACAGAGGACTGAAAATCCTTGTGTCTACGTATAGATTAAGAAAATATCTGCAAATTGTATTTACACATGCAAATACCGAGATAAGGAGAAAAGAATTTTGAAAATTCCGGTGCTTTTCTTAAATTCATTCCGATGAATAACACAATTATCGATGTGATCAAAAAATACGAAGGAATAAAGGGTTCCGCGATCCCGATCTTGCAGGAAGTTCAGGAGATAGAAGGGTATATTTCCAACGATACGATCCGTGAGATCTCCGCAGTGACCGGCATTCCTTCCGCCGAACTGTACGGCATCGCGACCTTCTATTCCATGTTCCGCCTGAAACCCCAGGGAAGGCATACGATCAGGACCTGCAAGGGGACCGCCTGCCACGTGTCGGGAGCGGATACCATCGCATCCGCGATACGCACGCATTTGAAGCTCCCGGAAAATGAGAACACAACGGATGACGATCGCTTTACGGTTCTGGAGGTCGCCTGTCTGGGCTGCTGCAGTCTGGCCCCGGTCATCATGATCGACGACACGACCTACGGAAAGCTCACGATCGGCAAACTTGCCAGGATCCTGGACAGTTACACATAATATGGCAATTAAAACAATAAAAGTCGGAATGGCAAGCTGCGGACTGGCTGCGGGCGCGGACGAGATATACCGCGCACTGGAAAAAAGCCTGCCGGATAGCGTAAAGCTGGAAAAAACGGCCTGCCTGGGTTTCTGCTATGCGGAACCCATGATCGAGCTGGTCGATGAACATAACGAAAGCAAGGTTTACGGCAATATCACGCTCCGGGATATCCCGGGCATTGCGGAACAGAAACCGCCGGTCTCCAAACTGATGCTGGATGCCAACGGCGATGCACCCGCCAATGCACAACTGGCGCAGCAGGTGCGTATCGTTACCCGCCATGCAGGCCGTATCGATCCCGAGAATTTACAGGATTACCTGGACGATTCCGGATATGAAGCGCTCAGAAAAGCCTGTACCGCCATGAACGCACAGGACGTGATCGACACGATCAAGAATTCCGGACTGCGCGGCCGCGGCGGCGCCGGATTCCCGACCGGACTGAAGTGGCAGCTGGCGAAAAACGCAAAAGGGGATAAGAAATATATCATCTGCAACGCCGATGAAGGCGATCCCGGTGCGTTCATGGACCGGAATGTTCTGGAAAGCGATCCGCATACGGTGCTCGAAGGCATGGCCATCTGCGCCCGAGCCATTGGCGCAGACGAAGGATACATCTATTGCCGGGCGGAATATCCCCTGGCGATCAAACGTCTCAGGAAAGCCATCGCAGATGCCGAAAAGGGCGGATTCCTCGGAGACAATATCTTTAAAAGCGGCTTTTCCCTGCATATCAGGATCAAAGAGGGTGCCGGCGCCTTTGTCTGCGGCGAAGAGACGGCGCTGATCGCATCGATCGAAGGAAAACGCGGCATGCCCGTCCTGCGGCCGCCCTACCCCGCCGAGGCGGGACTTTGGGGGAAACCGACGAACAACAATAATGTCGAGACCTATGCGGCCGTTCCCTGGATACTGCTGCACGGCGCAGATGCCTATGCGGCGTACGGGACGGAAAAAAGCAAGGGCACCAAGGTATTCGCCCTGGCCGGAAAGGTCAAGCATACCGGCATGGTGGAAGTCCCCATGGGCATGACCCTGCGCCGGATCATCTACGATATCGGCGGCGGCATCAAGGATGACCGTCCGATCAAGGCGGTGCAGCTGGGCGGACCGTCGGGTGGATGTATCCCCGAATCCCTGCTGGATACGCCCGTCGATTACGAATCGATCGTGCAGACCGGCGCCATTATGGGTTCCGGCGGCATGGTCGTGATGGACGATACCAGCTGCATGGTCAACATCGCGGCATTTTTTCTTAAATTCATCCAGAACGAATCCTGCGGAAAGTGCACCTTCTGCCGCATCGGGACGCTCCGTATGCTTGAGATACTGCAGCGCATTCAGGAAGGGAAGGGCGTTCCCGACGATATCGGCAAACTGGAGGAGCTCTCCGAACAGATCATCGCGAGCTCGCTCTGCGGACTTGGGAAAACGGCGCCGAACCCCGTCCTGACCACCCTGCGCTATTTCCGGGATGAATATCTCGCCCATATTGAAAAAAAACGCTGTCCCGCGGGCGTCTGCCGGGCGCTGGTGCATTTCACTATCGATCGGGAAGCCTGCACCGGCTGTACGCTCTGCGCAAAGAATTGCCCGGTAAATGCCATTACAGGTTCTCCCAAAAAACCGCATACCATTGATCAGGACAGCTGCATTTCCTGCGGCGCCTGTTATACGGTGTGCAAATTCGATGCGGTGATCCGCTCTTAGTATGAAAAAATAAAAGACATCATAATGATCAAAATAAAACTTAACAATAATGACGTCACCTGCAGGGAAGGCCAAAGCATTCTGGAGGTTGCGCGCGAGAACGGAATATCCATTCCTACGCTCTGCAACGTACCCGAACTGAACGCCTACGGATCCTGCTGGGTGTGCTCCGTTAAGGTGGAAGGTGTCAAAGGATTCGTCACCTCCTGCGGCACCAAAGTCCGCGAGGGCATGTCGGTCATCACCGATTCCCCGGAAGTCCATAAAGCCCGCAAAACGGCGCTGGAATTACTTTTATCCAACCATTATGCGGACTGTGACGCCCCCTGCAAGATCGCCTGTCCGGACCATGTGGATATCCAGACCTATGTTTCCCTGATCGCCAACGGAAAATTCAGGGAAGCGGTCGAGGTCATCAAGCGCAACCTGCCCCTGCCGATGTCGGTCGGCCGCGTATGTCCGGCATTTTGCGAACAGGAATGCCGCCGCCTGCTGGTCGACGAGCCCATTGCGATCCGGCAGTTGAAACGCTGCGCCGCGGATCTGGAACTGGAAAGGGATTGGTATTATGTGCAGGAACGCAAACCCGACAGGGGAAAGCGCGTAGCGGTCATCGGGGCGGGTCCGGCGGGTCTTACCTGCGGGTATTTCCTGAGCAGCGAGGGCTATGAGGTCGATATTTTCGAATCGGCGCCGCAGGCCGGCGGATGGCTGCGCTACGGGATCCCCGAATACCGCTTGCCCAAGCAGGTCCTTGACCGCGAGATCGAGATCATGTGCAAGAACGGCATGACTATCATTTACAATACGAAAATGGGGAAGGATGTCTTTTTAAAAGATCTTTCCAAAGACTATGATGCCGTGTTCGTGGGTATCGGTGCGCAATTGCCGTCCCCCATGCGGGCGAAGAATGCCGATATCGAAGGGTGTTTGCTTGGTGTTGATTACCTTCGGGCCGTCGCCATGGGCGAAGCCCCCGATATAGGCAGGAAAGTTGCCATCGTGGGTGCCGGAGATGTGGCGATCGACTGCGCCCGGACCGCCCTGCGTTCCGGAGCCGATGTGACGCTTTTATACCGCCGCACGCGAAATGAAATGCCCGCGGAGACCTATGAGGTCGACGCCGCCGAAGAAGAAGGTGTCAAATTGCAATTCCTGGTCAATCCGATCGAAATGAAAGACAAGAACGGCAAGCTTGATACAGTTGTAATAGAAAAAATGAAATTGGGCGAACCCGATGACAGCGGGCGGCG
>JAFGVT010000152.1 GCA_016937825.1 Fidelibacterota bacterium
ATGGTCGCCACAAGGAGCTCATAAGCGTTTACGTGCTCCAATTCACAGCGCACCCCGGGATACAGCTCGTCCAGTTTCGCGATGATCTTCCGCGCGCGTGTTTTTTTTTGTGCTAAAGTTTCCACAGCGGTAAGTTAATGACTTATCGGAAAAAAAGCATCGATATTTTATGCCCCGCACTGCGGGAGCGATGAAGAACTATTTTAAACCGTATTTTGTGCAGTTGGCCGCCTTGGTCACGGTGAGCTTGTCTTCCCGCATCAGCCAGCCGAGTCCCATCAGGACATCGTTATTCGCCGCTCCGGTTGATTTCACCAGCGCGCTGACGGTCATTGCGCCTTCTTTTTCCAATGTTTTCCATATTTTGCCTGCGATCGCACCAATATTCATGGTAGCCTCCCGATATTAAAGTTTTACTGTTCGTGATTAGTACTGGAAGAATATAGAAAGGATAAAAATCAAATGCAAAAGTTAAAACCATGAAAAGCGCCTCCGGAACGTTCCCTGTGTCCTGCGGTTTTTTTGCCACGAATGCACAGGGGCGGACCGTAGTCCGCCCCGGGTGAAGTAAAGACCGGTGCCGTCAAACGAACACGTCCGTCTCAGGCTGTGCCGGCGCCGGGATTAATCGTCATCCAGCGCGTACAGGGCTTCGATCTGTTTTTTATAATGTGCCTCGACGCTTTTGCGGCGCACTTTCAGGCTCGGGGTGAGTTCCTCGTTCTCGATGCTGAAGGGTTCGCCGATGAGGAGGATCTTCTTGGATTTTTCATACCGTGCCAGCTGCAGCTGGAATTCCTGGAGTTCGCTCTCAAAGAGGGCGTAAACGTCCGGATTTCCCAGCAGGGCAAAATAGTTCGAATACACGATCGCATGTTCCTGCGCCCAGTTTTCCAGCTCTTCCTTGCAGGGAACGATCAGGGCGATGGGATATTTGCGGCGGTCGCCGATGATCACGACCTGCTCGATGTATTTCGACTGAAGCATCAGGTTCTCGATCGGTGCGGGCGCGATGTTCTTTCCGCCGGCGGTCACAAGGATGTTCTTCTTGCGGTCGGTGATCTTCAGATAGCCGTCTTCGTCGATCAGGCCGATATCGCCGGTGTGGAACCAGCCGTCCTTATCGATGACCTCTGCGGTTTCGACCGGGTTCTTGTAATATCCCTGCATTACGCAGAGTCCGCGGATCAGGATCTCGCCGTCCGCGGCGATCATGCATTCCACGTCCGGGATCGGCAGGCCGACCTTTCCGAAGCGGATCTTGCCCGGAGGCGTCAGGTGCGTCACGGGGGAGGTCTCGGTCAGTCCGAAGCCTTCAAGGATGTTGATCCCTGCGGCGGAGAAGAAGTATCCGATATGCTCCGCAAGGGGCGCGCCGCCGGACACCGCATAGATGAACTCGCCGCCGAGAGCCTTGCTGATCTTGTTCAGGACCAGGGCTTTGGCGATCGGGTAGGTAATGGAATACAGGCCGCGCGGGCGTTTTTCGTTCACCAGGTATTTCCGCGCCGCGGTTTCGCCGACTTCCTTGGCCCAGGTGAAGATCTTCTTTTTTAGCGGGGAACCCGCAGCGACACCGCTGTGGATCTTGGCGTAAACCTTTTCGAAGATGCGCGGTACGGCGAACATGTAGTGCGGCTTGACCTCTTTCAGGTTGTCCGCGATCTTGTCCAGGCTTTCGGCGAAATACACCCCGGCCCCGCAATAGTAGGAACCGTGGGAAACGATGCGCTCGAAGGAGTGGCTCAGGGGCAGGAAAGAGAGAAACCGTACGCCCGACGGGATCTTGATCACGGTCATGGCGGATTGCGCGTTGGAGCAGATGTTGAAATGGGACAGCATCACGCCCTTGGGATTCCCCGTGGTTCCCGACGTGTAGATCAGGGTCCAGAGATCTTCTTTTTTTATCTTCTTGCCAAGTGTATCAAGGGTAACTTTCCCTTTTCCCTTTTCTTCCTCGCCGTTTTTCAGCAGGGTGGAATAGGACAGGACCCACTCAAGGTCGTCGAGGCCTTCTTCCAGGCTGATGCAGTACTTCATCTCCGGCAGGTCCGCCTTGATGAATTTGACCTTTTCCAGCTGTTCCCGATCCGAAACAAAGACCCCGGAAGCGCCGGAATTCTCAAGAATGTAATGGATCTGATTCGCGGGAAGGGTGGGATACACGGCAACGCTGACGGCGCCCAGGTGGGCGCAGGCAAGGTCGAACATGGTCCATTCTTTGCAGTTCTCGGAAAGGATCGCGATGCGGTCGCCATGCTTAAACCCCAAGGCATGCAGTCCCAGTGCGATCTTTTCAACGATCTTTCGGATCTCGTTGAAGGTGAACGTTCTCCATTCGCCTTCCTTTTTCTCTCCGAAACGTACCAGGTCCCCGTATTTTTCGCAGGAATACGCGAACATTTCCGGGATGGTCTCAAGGTAGTTCAGACTGTATTTCATATTTCCTCCTGTGTGTTGAAATATGGTGGTTAGTTTCTGTAAAGCTCATCTATTTCAGACTGATACTTTTCAATGATGTGCTTGCGTTTGATCTTCATGCTTGCCGTCAGCTCCCCGGTCTCGATCGTAAAGGGCTGCGGGGCAAGGAAGAAATACTTGATCTGTTCG
>JAFGVT010000153.1 GCA_016937825.1 Fidelibacterota bacterium
ATCATGGCGCCCAGTGCCCGGCCGGTGTAAACGGGACCGACAAAAAGACCTTCGGTCTGCGCAAGCAGGCGGACGGCGTTCCGCTCATTGTCCCCCACAACGGCATAGCCTTCTCCGAGGTAGCCGTATTCCAGTTCAAAATCATCCGGACTGAGTGAAATATCCAGACCGAGCAACGCGGCGGCCTGATTGGCCAGATCTGCCAGTTCGGGAGGAAAGGCGTCTTCCCCGGTCGCGACCCGGTCGATGCTGATCCCCGTGATCCTGCCCTTAAAGCCCGTCATTTTCGAGCCCAGCACCATACCGGCCAGGGTGGCGCCCGAACTGCTTGCCACGATCATGCGGTCGCAGGCGATGGACATCAGTTCAAGCTGGCGGATCGCTTCGGGCATCGCCATGACATAACCCACGGTGCCCAGGGCATTCGATCCGCCCAGCGGGATCACATACGGCTTTCTGCCCTGGCGGCGCAATTCCTCCGCAAGCGCCAGCATCTGCCGGTCGCGTTCCGACCGCTGCTCAGCATAATGCACGGTCGCGCCCGCCAGCAGGTCCAGCAGGAGGTTCCCGTTGAAGGTTTCGGGTTCTTTTCCGGAAAGCACGACGTGGCACGCCAGGTTCAGTTT
Organism: Fidelibacterota bacterium; assembly: GCA_016937825.1. Lineage (GTDB taxonomy): Bacteria > Fidelibacterota > Fidelibacteria > Fidelibacterales > Fidelibacteraceae > M50B103. The sequence continues at coordinate 627 of JAFGVT010000153.1, forward strand.
TTTGCAGGCGGCAATGGTCTGCGTGCAGTGATTGGATTGAAGGCCGCCGGTCGTGATGACGGTGTCGGCGCCCTGTTTCAGTACGTCGTACATGAGATATTCGAGCTTGCGGGACTTATTTCCGCCTGCCGCCAAACCGCTAAGGTCGTCCCGCTTGATATAAAGCTTCCCGGAATATTCCAGGGAGCGCGCAAGGTTCGGCATCCCGTGCAGAGGGGTCGGCAGTTGCGCGAGCGTGATTTTCGGCAGGTAGTTCATTTATTCCTCTTCAAGCAGATCGTATTTGAGTTCCTTCCCCTTTTCCATCGCCGAGATGCCCTCTTTCATCCAGCGCGGCATGGGGGCGTCCATCAAATAATGGTCAAAGAATTGCTTCATGCGGATCGTCAGGTCCATGCGGTTGCCCCAGCTGGATTCATTAAGGTTGTGCGAATCGCCGTTATAGACGAGCATCCATGCGGGTTTTTGCAGGCGGCGCATGGCGACCATCATTTCGATGCCCTGAGTCCATGGAACCGCGCCGTCCTCATCGTTATGCATCATCAGCAGGGGCGTCTCCACCTTGTCCGCAAAGAAGACCGGTGAATTTTCGACGTAAAGATCAAAACTGTCCCATAAGGTGCCGCCGATACGGCTTTGGCCGACTTCGTACTGCATCATGCGGCTCAGGCCCGAATACCAGCGGATCCCGCCGTAGGCGCTGGTCATATTGCTGACCGGAGCGCCGGCCATGGCAGCCGCAAAACGATCGGTCTGGGTGACGAAGTAGGCCGTCTGATAGCCCCCCCAGCTCTGGCCCTGGATCCCGATGCGTTCGCCGTTGATGAAGGGATATTTTTCCAGCAGCATGTCCACGCCGGTCATCACGCAGTCCAGGCCCGATTTCCCGGGATGTCCGGGCTTATAGACGATATCGGGCACAAAAACGATGTATCCGTTGCTCGGGTACATGCTCTTGTTGATCGTGGAATAACTCGGGGACGGCATGAAATACTGATGCAGGTAATCGGAATATTTCTCATAGTAGTAGATGATCATCGGATGTTTTGCCGACCTGTCCAGATCGTCGGGAATGTAGAGCATGCCCTGCAGTTCCACTCCGTCGGAATTTTTCCATTCCACCAGTTCGACGCTTGCCCAGCGGAATTCGGATTGCTGAGGGTTCAGGGAAGACAGTTTTGTCATTTTCTTAAAGCCGATATCCGAGACCCAGAGGTTGGGATACTCGCGGTAATCCCCTCTGCGCCAGATCAGGATGTCCGCATCTTTGGCTTTATCAAGCTTGGTGTACTGATGGTCGGTATAGATCAGCTTGACGGGATCGGATCCTTCGTACATGTTGACCGTTGCATATCCGGCTGCTTTCGTTTTTTTATTGAAGGCGCTCAGCAGGATCGGTTTTATGGGAACGTAATCGAGCTTTGCATCCGGTTTTTCATAGCGGAAGACGGTATTCGAGGCGCGGCCCGCTCCGCGGGTGACATTCAAGGGCGCTTTCTCGCCGCTCAGATCGAATTTCCAGATATCATACTTGTCGTAGATAAAGGCATAGCGGTCGTTCAGTCCCCAATCCATGAACCCGTAGGGCTGCGGAACGGCGGGATGGTCGTCATCCTCATCATAAAAGGCCACTTCAAGTCCCTTCGTCAGGACACGGGAGGTTTCGGCTTCAATATCGTAGACGTACCAGTTGCTGTCCGCATGTTCATACCACAGCAGGTACTTGCCCTGCGGGGACAAAGCGGGCGCAGAGCCTTTTTTCTCGAGAACGAGCTCCTTTTCGCCCGTTGCGGCCTTGATCAGATAATAATCTTTGTAATCGAGTTCTTCCCAGGAAATGAGCCGGCGGTAAGGCAGATTGCTTTCTCCCAGGATAAGGGATTCGTCGCGGTCCCGGCTGAGCTTGATATCCGGAACGGTCTCATCGGCCAGCTGCACGACCTTCCGGCTCCCGACCTTCACCATGGCCTGGTAATTCCGGTTCTTCTCGCGGCTCAGTTCCTTGACCTGCTGTGTCTGCAGCAGCGGATCCGTCCAGGACCAGAGATCCATCGCGACCTTTTCGTTTTTCAGGAGCGTATCTTCCGGTTCGGCGACAGGAAGCGGAGCAGTTCCGAAAAACAGGCGCTTTCCGCTCGCTGAAAAGACCGGCTGGCGGATATTGCTGACGCCCCACCCTTCGGGAATACCGGAGGCGTCCCGGGTAATATAGGGCGATGCCGCGGACCTGCCTTTTTTCCAGTAATACACGTCGAATACTTTCTCTTTGGTCGTATCGGCAGAGAACAGGAAGGCCAGCTGTTCGCCCTTTTCGTCAAAATTGAAGGCCTTCGCCTCGCCCGCCGTCTCCAGGATTACCTTCACCGAGGCGGTTCTTGCGTTGATCAGCGATACGCGAACGGAATCGGTCTTCAGTTTTGTCAGGACGACAATGTGCGATCCGTCCTTGCTGACAGTGTAGGAACTTGCGTACTCGACCCTGACCGTATCCTGTGCCAGGGGATTCCAGACCCAGAGCGGCGTGCCTTCTTCGCGGACTTTCGGTTTTTTCACTTTCTTTTTTGTTTCTTTTTCCGCCGGCTGCACAATTTTCCTGTTGGTATCGATCGCGGTGGTATCCGCCAGCAAGGTGGAATCGCTGACCGCCGAGCTGTCTTTCTTAGCCGTCGTGTCGGGTGCCGGCGGAAGCGGTTTCTCAAGCAGCAGCGTGATCCACGGACTGCCTTCGTCGCTCATGCTGTAGGATTTCACCCGGGGGATCAGCAGCAGGGTATCCATTTCCAAAAAGTAGACGCACAGGGAGTCTTTGGGCATTTTATCGGCTTTTACCTTACTGATCTTCGCCTTCCGCTCCGTTTCAAAACGGGGTGAGCGCAGGAAAACGAGAAAATCGATATCCGGGGAAAAGGATACCTTTGAAGCCCGTTCAAAATCATGTTTTTTACCGGTCTCGATCTCATGCAGGGTCAGAAAACCGTCGCCGCGGTTTAAAACCGTGCGGTAGAAAACCCATTTCCCGTTATCGGAAACTACGCGTTCGGCCAGCCGCTGCCAGGCGGCGTAATCATCCGGGGTCAGGGCTCTCGTGCCCTGCGCCGTTACATGTGCGGTCGTGTCTTCTGCCGGGGCAATGCTCACCGGTGCCGGCGGCAGTTCTTTCCGGCCGCAGGAAACCAGTATAAGGATCATGGTCGTGAATACTGCAAGCTTCTTCAATTTTCTCTCCCTTTCGGGTTAGGATTTATCTGTTTCGTTGAAATAATGTTCTTTCAGGAAGGGGTAAGCGTAAAAGGTCCCGCTTTTGCAGCTGATCTTCCCGCCGCATTCGCATTCGCCGCACATGCCGATCCCGCACATCGTGTTGGTCTCGAGGGAAGCGTAGCAGTACTCGGGGGGACATCCCTTTTCCACGGCAAGCTCCAGGGCTTTGCGCATCAGGATATCCGGGCCGACGGCGTATACCGTGCAGTTTTCCCTTTCGATCTCATCCAGTTTGGCGGCCATGGCATCCAGGACGCGTCCGGGTTTTCCGTCATCGGGGACGACGGTGAACTGCGCGTAAGGTTCGATCAGGTCCCGGTAGGCTTCTTCCTCCCGGGTGATCACTCCGTGAAAGACCGATACGATCCGTCCGACCAGAGTCAGGTCTTCCACCAGTTTCGGGACCAGCGCCAGGCCCGTACCTCCGCTGAGGATCAGGACGTTGGACATCGTGTTCGAGGGCGCTTCGTTCCCGTAGACACCCCGGACGTACAGCGTATCGCCGGGCTTTTTTTCGAACAGGGCGTGGGTAAATTCGCCTTTGCCGCTCTTTTTGTCATATTCCCGTTTGCGCACGATAAAACGCAGGGGCGAAGAGGAGACGATCCCGAAGGGCTTTTCCCCGACGCCGGGGATCCAGATGAACATGTACTGGCTGGCCTTGAAGAGGACCGGGTCCCCCGCCAGCGTCAGGGTCATGAGGGTCTCGGAAAGCCGGGTCGCTTCGGTAAGGGTATAGGCTTTATATCTGGCAAGGTTCTTAACGGTAAGACGGGCGACCGCCGAGTCGGTCTGGTTCTCGGTATCAAAGGCAAGCGCTTCGAAATACTCGGCGTATTTTTCATCTTTGATGCGGGCGATGGCGGAACCGACGCCCACGACGTTCGCTCCTGCGCGGCGCATGGCGCGCACCTGGGATCCGCGGCTGACGCCGCCCATCCCGATGATGGGGATGTCCGGACCGACCGCCTGCCGTATCTCGCTGATCTTCCGAACGGCGATCTCGAAAATGTGTTCGCCGCTGCGTCCGCCTTTGTGCCCGTTCGGGTTATAGAGCAGCAGCTCCCCGCTGAGCGGTTCCGCGTAGGGATCCGGGCCGGCAGTATTGATGGCCGCCAGGCCGTCCGCTCCGGCGTCGACCGCCGCTTTGGCGATAGCGCCGATATCCTCGACGTTGGGCGTAAGTTTCGGGAACAGCAGGGCATCCGTTGCCGGACGGATCGCCTCCATGTAGGACTTGACAAGATCGGCATTCATTCCGATGGATGCGCCGTAACCCGGTTTGGCGTGCGGACAGGAAAAGTTAAGCTCGATGATGTCGGCAACATCTGCAAATTTCTTCACGAGCGTAATAAAATCTTCGGGCGTATTTGCCGAAACCGATACGTTCAGCAGAGCCCGCAGGGGTTTCGCTCTGCGCAGTTCTTTAAGTTCCCGGTAGCCGGCGTGCATGCCGGGATTGCGCAGACCCACGGCATTCACATAGGAACCGGGGGCCACTTCGCCGACGATGGGTTCTCGGTTTCCCGGGTTCGCTTTGACCTGAAAACTTTTAGTCGTGATCATGGCAATTCCCGGCACCTCGTCGTCCACCCTGCGTATCAGGTTCGGCTTTGTGGTCCAGACCCCCGAAACGGTGGCGAATTTCAGGCTGCCGCTCAACAGATATTCCAGAATCTCTTTCTTTGTTTTCATAGCTTCCTTATGATAATCCGGGTTTTAAGATAACACATTTCAGGCTGAAATATAAGCGAAAAATGCCGGCCGGCACATGATGGCGCAGGGCAGTGAGTATTTCCTTTTTTCATTTTTATTTTCAGCGTATATTCATTTGTCACTACACAAATCGTGAAAGGACCTAACATGAAATTACTCGGCAATCTGATCTGGCTGATCTTCGGCGGACTGGTGACAGCCCTGGAATATCTTGCCGCAAGCATGGTGCTGATGGCAACGATCGTGGGGATCCCCTTCGGGATCCAGACGCTCAAGCTCGCCATGATCACGCTGATGCCCTTCAGCTTCACGGTAAAGGAAAAAAATGCTCCCGGCGGATTCCTGAATCTGGTCATGAACGTGATCTGGATCCTGGTGGGGGGCATTTGGATCTTTCTGACCCATGTACTGTTCGGCTTACTGCTCGCTGTAACGATTATCGGCATTCCCTTCGCAAAACAGCATTTCAAACTCGCGATTATCGCGCTGACCCCCTTCGGCAAAGAACTGATCGACAAAAAATAAGGGGCTCAGGTCCGTTCAGGGGGACCCATGATCCGTTGGGCATTCAATGAAAAAGAACAGGTTCTGGAAGCCGTATTTTCCGGAACGGTCAGCCATCACGATATTATTGATTGTATGGATAAGATCAATAAAAACAATGATTACCCTCGTGTACTCAACATTCTGATCGATGCGCGGAACGCTATGTTCAACTTTAATCCGGATGAGGTCAAGACGGTCGCGTCCGCCAATTTCCGGATGGCTCCCTCCTACCGCCGCATCCGGAATGCCATTGTGATCGATGACCCTAAGGAAACCGCCTTTACCATGCTGTACCAGAATGCCAGCAAAAGCAAGAATTACGAAGTAAAGATATTTACGCTCAAAGAGAATGCCCTGAACTGGCTGAAAAGCTGACAGACCGGGCGGGATCGTTCCGAAAGCTTTCATAAACCCTCATTGGATCGAACTGCCCGGCGTCCTTGTCCCGTCGGGATGCCGTGTTTCATGTTCTTATAATAATTTTAAGTCCGTGTTGATTTTGTCAGGCGATCGTGCAATCCCCGATCAGGGCTTCCAGTTCATCCGCGCAGACCGATTCCCAGTTCTCGGGAATATGGCCCGATTTTTTCCAGGGATGCGTGATGCCGCTGGAGGAGTTGATGCGCGCCAGCCGGGTATCGTATTTTGCCTTTTTCAGGACGCTCATCACCTGCTTTGCGGAACCGCCCTGGGATCCGATGCCCGGAATGAGCAGGGGGATATTGTGCGGCGCATAAAGTTCGGCAAGGACTTTCAGCTCATGAATGGAGGTCGCCCCGACGACTGCGCCGGTCCCGGGATACTTCACCGACCATTCGATGATCTTTTTTCCGACGGCCAGATAGAGGGGTTTGCCGTCCTGAAGGATCAGGTCCTGAAAATCTTTTCCTCCCGGATTGGAGGTCCGGTTCAGGATATAGGTCCCCTGCCCTTTCGCCGTATATTCCAAAAAGGGCGAAATGGAATCGCCGCCCATATAGGGAGATATCGTAACGGCATCCACCACCCAGCGCTCAAAACCTTCTTTGGCGTAATTTTTCGAGGACGTGGTGATGTCCCCGCGTTTATAATCCAGGATAATGGGCGTATGGGGGAAATATTCCCGGCAGAGCTTGATCGTTTTCGAGAGGGCGTGAGACCCGCTGAAATCGCCCTGCAGGGGAACGTCATGCTTGATAAAATAGCCCTGGTTGGGCTTGAATGCCGCCGGTTTAAGGTAGCGGTTGCTCATCACGTCAAAGAGCTTTTCAAAGAAATTCGGAATGATCTCATCGATCCGGTATCCAAGCCGGGCGGGAAGATAGTCCATCACGGGATCCAGTCCCATGCATACCACGTTGCCGGCCTTTTCAGCCGTTTCCCTTAAAAAATTCAGGTAGCTCATTTATGCCTCCGGTTCTATGAAACGTTCTCCCCAGGTAAACGGGGACTGTTTCCATTCACGTAACAAATCCAGTTGTTCGCTTGAGAAATAACCCGCCGCTTCCACGACGCCGATCAGGTCGTCCAGAACGATCAGCGAGCGATAGCTTGCTGCGATGCGGTCAAAGGCGTCCTGCGCCTTTTGGAATCCGTAGGAAAAGATGGACAGGCAGGTGTCGACCTGTGCGCCCGCAGCCCGGACGGTTTCCAGGGCCTCCACGGAACTTCCGCCGGTGGAGATCAAGTCCTCGATCATGACGACGTGCTTTCCCTTCAGCATGTCGGGATGCGGCACGCCTTCGATCTTGTTCAGCATGCCGTGGTCCTTCTGCTGTTTCCGGGGATAAATGAAAGGTTTGCCCAGTGTATCCGCCAGCAGCATGCCGTGGGGAATTCCCGCAGTCGGGGTGCCGGCAATGATATCGCAGGGAATGGCGTTTTTCCGGATCAACACGGCAAAACCTTCGCAGATCAGGCGCCGGTATTCGGGATAGAAAAGGAATAAGCGGTTATCGTTGTAAATGGGCATTTTGTATCCGGACGCCCAGGTAAAGGGATCGTCGGGCTGCAGTTTTACCGCTTTGATGTCAAGCGCGGCTTTCGCGATCTGTTCTGCTATGGTCTTCATGGATCTCCTTAAATATCCCAGATATCTTTGTAATTATGTTCTTTATCGCAGTATTTGCAGGTGAAGGTGTTCGCTTCGGTCTTATAGAAAAAGGGCGTTGCGTTCTCGTGGTGCTCCGGGTTGGAAATGCAGTCCGGGTTCTTGCAGCTGATCTCCTCGAAATCGTAGATCTTGGGCGGGAAGTGAATGCGGAATTTTTTGATCACCTGGCTGTCCCGGATCATGTTCAGTGTGGACTCCGGCGCGATGGCGGAGAGTTTTTTCATCTTGATCAGGTCGAATTTTTCCAGATCGGGCAGGGAGACGACGCCTTTGTATCTGCCGTCCTTGTGGGAGAGGTAGACGCCGTGCGAACTCACGACATTCAGGCCCAGGATCTTGCGCGCCTTGTAAATGTGCTCCCAGATCGTGCCGATATCCTCACCCTTGCCGATATGGTCGATCACGATGCCGTTCTCGACGGGTTTGGTGCCGATCTTGAATTCCTTCTTTACGCTCTTGAAATCCGTGATCTCTTCGATGTAATCGATGTGCTGCTTGTTCACCACCGGATGTTCGCCGTTGAAATCCGCGCCCAGTCGTCCGCCCAGCATGCCGACAAGGATACAGCGGGTGTAATACCCGTTCATGGCCTGGACGTCCCAGCCGTTGAGGGGGGTCTTGTCCAGGAAGAAAGGGATGGTCGGGTATTCGCGGTTGCGGGGCAGAGGGTGATAGAATTTGGTACCCTCCTTCACCATGTCGATCCATTCCCGACGGAAGGTGACCGAATCCCGGAGTTTGTCCGCGCGCAGCAGGACATCCTCTCCCATGCGTTCGAGCTGCAGGCGGGTAAAGTACCAGATGGGGGCGGTGGAGCTTTGTGCCAGATAGGATTCGATGGAAGGGAATTCGCGGATATGGAATCCGTTCGCCTGCATTTTATGCTTGTAGTAATCCGGCATGGCCAGTTCGCCGGGTGCGATCAGATCAATATCGACCTGCTTGAATATTTTCAGTCCGTCGGCCTTGGAGTGGACCGTACGGCCGTGGAACAGGTCCCCGACCAGGGCGATATGGATATGGTCGCGCTTGAAATTGTTCTTTTCGAGGAAGGTGTATTCGTCCAGGATCTCCTGGGTCGGGTGTTCGTGCTTTCCGTCCCCGCCGTTAATGAAGGCGGGCTTCCGGATGCCGAGCCGCTCGGCGAAAATGCCCAGGTCGTAATCCAGCCAGCGGGTGACGCCTTCAAGCTTGGTGCGGATGATATACAGCGAATAGGGACTGTAGGTCGTCAGCATGCGGAAGGTGTCGCTGTAGCTTTCTTTCTTATTGAAGGAGGAGGTCGTGGCGTCGAAGATGTTGGTCTTGATATTGTGGAATTTCACCGCGTTGAGGAAGGACTCTTTCGTACGGGTGCTGGGTTCGACAAAGACCAGGTAGGAACCCACGTTGGGATTGTCGATCCGGAAAGGACCCATATCGTCCTTGCGTTCGACCGCATCCTTGAGTTCGCGCGTTTTTTTGTACAGATACCACTGTTCGTCCGGGGAAAGGTCGTTGATCACGGAAACGGACCG
>JAFGVT010000154.1 GCA_016937825.1 Fidelibacterota bacterium
ACGCCGGCGTGCCCGTCTGGAACGGTCTGACCGATTCCTACCATCCGACCCAGATCCTGGCGGATTTTCTTACCGTCAAGGAACAGCGGGGGCATTTGAAAGGGATCGTTTTCAGCTACGTTGGAGACGGACGCAACAACATGGCGAATTCTTTAATGATCGGCGCCGCAAAAATGGGAATGGATTTCCGCATTGTTGCTCCGAAAAGCCTGTTCCCGGATACCGCATTGGTCCGCACCGCAACGGAAATTGCGGAAAAAACCGGCGGGAGCATTTTGCTCACCGACCACATTGAAGAGGGCGTGCGGAACGCCGATGTCATTTATACGGATGTTTGGGTTTCCATGGGAGAAGAGGCGCAGTTCGAAGAGCGGATCAAACTTCTATTGCCCTACCAGGTCAACACGAAAATGATGGCGCTTACCGGCAAGCCGGATACGATCTTTCTGCATTGTCTGCCGGCATTCCACGATACGCTCACCGAGGTGGGTGCGGACATCCATAAACGTTATGGATTGAAAGCGATGGAAGTCAGCAACTGTGTTTTTGAATCATCAAACAGTAAAGTCTGGGATCAAGCCGAAAACCGCATGCACACGATCAAAGCGGTCATGATCGCCACACTGGCCGATTAGAACGCACTCAGGCTAAAAACAAACATACAGGATATGCAAAAAGGGCCCGGGAATACCGGGTCCTTTGATTTGAATCAGATGATCTTCTTTGGGAAAAAGATCAAAGCGTGAACATCTCGATCTCTTGGGGAAGAACAAGCAATTCAAGCGGCGTGACACCGAAGATCTCTCCTTCGGGATTGCAGATCTTGGGCGGGTCGGACACGACCTTGAAATGCTTTCCGCTGTAGACCTTCAGCTGCGGGATCGAAAGGTGCCTGCCCTCATAAACTAGCGGAAAGGCCTTGATAATATCTTTTCTTGGCATATCCTCAAGAACGACGCATTCCGCCACCCCGTCGTCGATCTTTGAATTGGGAGATATTTTCATGTTTCCGCCGATCACAACGGAATTCGAGAAATTGGTAAAGACCCCGTCATACTCGTATGCCGCCCCATCCACTTCAAGACGGGTATGCTGGGGCTTAAAGCGCATGATCTCGGCGAGCGCACCGACGGTATACGCGGTTTGGCCGATGAATTTTTTCAAACGGTTCCCCAGATACGAAACATCCGCGACCAAGCCGAAACCAATGGCGTTCATGGAGTAAAAATCATCCCCTTCCGTCGTGAACCGCATCAGGTCCACCCGGCGTTTTTTTCCGCCCAGCAATGCTCGGATGCCGTCATCCCACTTTTTCATATTCAGGTCATAAGAAAACGAATTTCCCGTGCCGACGGGGATGATCCCGAAAACCGGATGTGATTTTGAGGAAGTATTCTGCATCAGACCGTTCAGAACCTCATAGGCGGTTCCATCTCCCCCCGCCGCCAGCACGGCGTCGGTGTTCATCAGGTCGATGTGCGTTGCGATCTCGGTCGCATGAAAGCGATAAAGCGTGCGGTAGGGAATGATGGTATGACCGCTGTCCGCGAGCGTCTTGTGGATAAGGGGGTAGAGTTTTCCCCCGCGCCCGCCGCCCGAATTGGGATTGTAGATAAGGTGTATTTTCATTTTCTTCTCCTGTGTTGTGCGGAAGATAACAATAAAAACCCGGAAATTCATGTAAAAAAACAAAGGGAAGCGGGTAGCTCCCAAAGGAGCTACCCAAGAGGGGGACGAAAACTTTTATTCATGGTGTTGATTTCAGTTGATTTGTGACCGGGGTCACAGACAGAAAAATATTAAGCTAATTCCCGACCAAAGTCAAACAAAAAATCATCAATCGGCTAGAAATACACACCTAAGATCGATCCGGTTCAGCAGGGAGCGGAAAGACCGGGATTCGAACCCGGGGTGCCGCGTTAACAGCACACACGATTTCCAATCGTGCACCTTCAGCCTCTCGGTCATCTTTCCATAAAAAGCTGAATAAAATAGAGGATGCAAAGACTAAAGTCAACCAAAACAAACAAAATAAAAAGAATTGTGGTTTTTATGTGCATTCGCCGATTATTTAAATATATTAGGGGGTTGTTATGACATAGTGTATGAAAAATATTCGAAAGAAGAAATATTGTTTTCAGCATATCCATCATTGCGGGAGTTGCCGTATTGGCAGGACTTACTTGCCGGGCAGGAATAATGACGAATTCCCGCCGGATGCATGATCTTATGCTGAGAAAAAAAGCAGAGGAAGGCAAAGAAACGGTCCCGATCCGGGATACGCCGCCCGGGCGCTTCATGTGCGCCGAAGAAGGAACGATCTTCGCCTCCGGAAAACAGACAGAATAATACATGGATTTACTGCAACAGAGGCTTCCCTTTTTACTGACACAGGTGGAAAGGCCGGGACGTTATACCGGAAATGAGATCAACGTAACCCTTGACGAGAGCAAGGATTCCCCGTGCCGCGTATGCCTGGTTTATCCCGACACCTACGAAGTGGGCATGCCCTTTATCGGACATCAGATCCTTTATCACATACTGAACCGCGACAAGCGCATCACGGCAGAACGATGTTTTTCTCCCTGGGTGGATATGGAAGAACTTCTGCGGCAGAACCGGCTTCCCCTGTTCTCCCTGGAGAGCAAGCGCGGGCTGAACACCTTTGACATTGTCGGATTTACCCTCCAATATGAAATGACCTACACCAATATTCTGAACATCCTCGATCTGTCGCACATCCCGTTGTTTTCCGATGAGCGAAGCGGAGAGGATCCCTACATCTTTGCGGGCGGAAGCTGCGCTTTCAATCCCGAACCCCTGGCGGATTTTGTGGATGTGTTCGTGATCGGTGACGCGGAAGAAATCCTTCCGGAATTATGCGGGATCATCCGCGAAATGAAGAAAGCGGGTGCATCCCGCCGCGAGATACTTCGGGCATGCAGCCTTCCCGGGCAGGGCGTGTACGTTCCCGGCCTGTATGACCCGGCAAGCGACGGACCCGTCCGGGCGGCAAAGATCCCCGTTCTAAACGAGAGCAACTACCCCGCAAAACCCATCGTTCCGCTCATTGAGATCGCCCAGGACCGCTTTGCGATGGAAATCCAGCGAGGATGCGGTGCAGGCTGCCGCTTCTGTCATGCCGGGATCATTTATCGTCCCGTACGCGAACGGGAGCCGGAAGCCCTGATACGGCATGCAAGGGAAACGCTCGGGAACACCGGATTTGAAGAGATATCCCTGCTGAGCCTGTCCACCTCAGACTACAGCCGTCTTGCGGAACTGGTTCAGGGAATACAGCCCTATTGCGATGAAAACCATATCGGCATTTCATTCCCCTCCCTGCGCCTGGATTCGTTCAACGTCAATATTCTGGAAGCGGCGGGAAGTAAACGCCGCTCCGGGCTAACCTTCGCGCCGGAAGCCGGGACCCAGCGATTGCGCAATGTCATCAACAAAAAGATCAACGAAGAAGATCTTTTTTCCTCTGTCCGACTGGCGCTGGAGCACAAATGGCGCACCCTGAAATTCTATTTCATGGTAGGGCTCCCGACCGAAACGGATGAAGACCTGCAGGGCATCGTCGACCTGATCGTCCGCATCCGGCAGATCGCGCTGAAGTATCCGAACACCCAGATAAACGTCAGTCTGTCGAGCTTTATTCCCAAAGCCCACACCCCCTTCCAGTGGGCCGAGCATCTCGCCCCCGAAGAGCTGACGCGCCGGATCTACCTTATCCGGAACCAGCTCAAGTATCCGGGGATCAAGATCATGCACCGGGATCCCGAATTCTCGGTCTATGAAAGCCTGCTTTCCCGGGGAGACAGAAGCACGGGGAAGGTCGTATACGGCGCCTGGAAGCACGGCGCAAAACTGGACGCCTGGAGCGAAATGTTCAATCAGAAGGCCTGGGACCTCGCCCTGGAAGAAAGCGGCATCGTCCCCGGGAAGATGATCGGCGC
>JAFGVT010000155.1 GCA_016937825.1 Fidelibacterota bacterium
GCGCCGGCGGCGCCTTCGGGACTTCCTTTGCCCATCAGCAGGAGAAGGATAAGGGAGGAGAAAAGAATGGTCGCGATCGTGACGCCCGAGATCGGGTTGTTGGAGGAACCGACCAGTCCGCCCATGTAGCCCGCCACCGCAGAGAAGAGGAACCCGAAGACCAGCATGACCGCGGTCATGATCAGGGTGACCGGAACGCTTTTGAGCACATCCAGGTAGAGCAGGAACAGGGGAATGGACGATGCGGCCACGATGCCGATGACCCACTTGATGGAAATATCCTGTTCGGTGCTGGCCATTTCAACGCCGCGGTCGGCCTGGCTGTGCGCGTTCAGGCTCGCCTTGATCCCGTTGATCAGCGGCCGGAAAAGCTTGACGATGGACCAGAGGCCGCCCACGACCATGGCGCCGACGCCCAGATAGCGGATCTGGGAGCTCCAGATGGCGTTGGCGGTGTCCAGTGTAATGGGTCCGGTTTGTCCGGTGATCGTCGAGTAGATGGGCAGGACGACCATCCAGGAGATCAGTCCGCCCGCGATCATGAGAATGGAAATATTCAGTCCGATAATATATCCTACGCCCAGCAGGGCGGGGGACAGGTCGCCCCCGAAACCGAAGATCGTTTTTCCGCCGCGGGCGTTCCGGAACCCGAAGGCCGCCTCGGCCGCCTGGTTCCACATGGAAAAGCCCTGCTGCAGAAGTTTGAGCAGTCCGCCCACCAGGCCGGCTTTCAGGATCATGGCCAGGTGCTTGCTGCCGTCCTTGCTGCCCCGGGCTTCGTCGCCGGCTTTCAGCACTTCCGCGGTGGCGACGCCCTCGGGGTAGGTCAGCTTGGCCTCGATGATGAGCGCGCGGCGCAGGGGGATCGTGAACATCACCCCGATGATGCCGCCGACCGCCGACATTTCCGCGATCGCGATGTAGTCAAACTCGGTCCAGTAGCCCATGAGCACCAGCGCGGGAATGGTAAAGATCACCCCGGCGGCGAGCGATTCGCCCGCGGAGGCCGCGGTCTGCACGATGTTGTTCTCAAGAATGCTCGAGCGTTTGAAAAAGCGCAGAATGCCCATCGAAATGACGGCCGCCGGAATGGAGGCGCTGACGGTCATGCCCGCGAAAAGTCCCAGGTAGGCGTTCGCCGCCGCAAGGATCACGGACAGCACAATACCCAGAATCACGGATTTAACGGTAATTTCGAGTAACGGTTTCTTTGTTTCCATGAACGTTTTCCCTTCTTTCGATCCTGATGAATAGCAATTGCAGGGAATATACGCAAAAAGACGCGAAAGAGAAAAAGAAAATCGAGCGGCGTCCCCCGCATCCTCCCCGAAGGGCGCCAATATTTTACGCTCGGTTGTTTTATTTCGCGCAAAAAACCCTTACATTATCCCGATAATGAAAGGAATCCCTATGGACGAACACGCACAGCAGGAAAAACACTCCACGCTGGAACAGATCCTGGAACAACGCAAGGAAAAGATCGCCCGGATCCGCGAGATGGGCATCGACCCCTTCCCTTACGCTTACGAGGTCACGCATCGGAGCGCCGAAGTCACCGACGGCTTCGAATCGCTCGAGAACACGTCTGTCTCCGTGGCAGGCCGCCTGATGACCATCCGGAAAATGGGGAAGGCGAGTTTCGCGCATCTCCAGGACGGCGCCGGCAGGATCCAGCTTTATCTGTCGCGCGACGACATCGGCGAAACGGCCTATGAGATGTTCAAACTGCTGGATATCGGCGATATCGTGGGCGTCCGGGGACTCGTCATGAAGACCCGCACCGGGGAGGTGACCGTCAAGGCGCAGGAACTGACCCTGCTGGCTAAGAACATCCGCCCCCTGCCCATCGTGAAGGAAAAGGACGGGGTCGTCTACGACGCCTTCGCCGACAAGGAACTGCGCTACCGCAAACGCTACCTCGACCTGATCGTCAATCCCGAGGTCAAGGACGTGTTCGTCAAGCGGGCGAAGATCATCCGCGCGACCCGCGATTTCTTTGATGCGCGGGGCTACCTGGAAGTCGAAACGCCGGTCCTGCAGCCCCTCTACGGGGGCGCGAACGCGCGGCCCTTCATCACGCACCACAACAGCCTGGACATGGACCTGTACCTCCGCATCGCGGACGAGCTCTACCTGAAGCGCCTGATCGTCGGCGGCTTTGACAAGGTCTACGAATTCTCGCGCAATTTCCGCAACGAGGGCATGGACCGGAACCACAATCCGGAATTCACCGCCATCGAATTTTACGAAGCCTACGTCGATTACTACTATATGATGGACCTCATCGAGACCTATTTCCATACCATTGCCGACGCGATGGGTACGCCCGTCCTCAACTATAAGGACGCTTCCATTGACCTGACACTTCCCTTTGAGCGGAAACCCATGGCCGATCTGTTCACGGAACATCTGGGGCTCGATATTGCCGTCTGCAGCGAACGGGACTTTGCCGCATGGTGCCGGGAACATCAGGTCGAATTCGACCCGAAATGGAATTACGGGCAGTTCCTGGACAAGCTCTTCGACGAATTCATCGAAGCCAAACTGATCCGGCCCACCTTTGTCATCGACTACCCCAAGGCGATCTCGCCCCTGGCAAAGGTCAAGCGGAACGGCGATACGCGTTTCGTGGAACGCTTCGAACTCTTTATCTGCGGCGCGGAATACGTGAACGCCTTCTCCGAACTGAACGACCCCCTCGACCAGCGCGAACGCCTGGAAGGCCAGGACCGCCTCCGGGTCCAGGGCGACGACGAAGCCCAGGCCTTTGACGAGGACTTCATTCAGGCCATCGAGACCGGCATGCCCCCCACGGGCGGCGTGGGGATCGGACTGGACCGGGTGATCATGCTGTTCACGGGACAGACCAGCATCAAAGATGTTCTGCTCTTCCCGGCCATGCGCACGGAAAAATCATCATAGCGGAATGACATGAAATTTCTCTTCTATCTGTCTGAGCGCACGCTGTTCCATAAACGTTCGGACCAGTTCGTGCCCTTTATCCGCATTCTCGCGATCATCGGCCTGATCATCGGCACGATCGCCATGTCCGTTACCCTGGGAATCCTCAGGGGCTTCGAGAACAATCTTGTCGATAAGATCACGGGCTTCGAGGCGCACATCCGCATCGAAAGCTTTAAGGACCGCATCGACCTGGATCCCGATTACGTATCCATGCTGCTGAAAAACCCCGATATCACCACCCTGGCGCCCTACGTTGACCTGGAGACCCTGCTGCGCAAGGACGACAACACCGAGGGCGTCATCCTCGAGTGCCTGCACGAGGCGGATTTTCTGAACATGCTCTACGCCTCCAAACAGAACGCAGCCGGCCGGGTCGACTTCAGGGAAAATGAAGCGGTCAAGGGCGTCTATCTCGGCATCGGTGCGGCGGAATACCTCAATGCCGCCGTGGGCGACACGGTCACGGCGCTTTTCATCCGGGGCGTGCCGTCCCCCTTTAATCCCATCACCCGCTTCGAACTGATCGTTACGGGCATCTTTACGACGGGCATGAAAGAATTCGACGCCAGTTACGCCTACGCGCCGCTCAGCTTCGCCGCCGGCGTGCAGGGGAGCGAAGATCAGATATCGGGATATCAGCTCCTGCTGACGGACCCGCTGCTGGCCGATGAGGTGTCGGACTGGATCAACGCGAACAGCGCCTACCATTATCTGCCCGTGACCTGGAAGGAACGGAACCTGCTGCTCTTCAAATGGCTGCAGACGCAGAAAGCGCCCATCATCATCACCTTCGGCATTATCGCTCTCGTCGCCATGGTGAACATCATTTCCACCCTGGTCATGATCGTCCTGGTGAAGGAACGCGATACGGCGGTCCTGAAATCCATGGGCATGAAACCCTCGGATATCCGGAAAAAGGCCGTGATCGACGGACTGACGATCAGCACGATGGGGCTCGGCCTGGGGATCCTGCTGTCCAAATTTCTGGAATGGGGGCAAATGAAATTCGCCTGGATCAAGCTCTCCGCGGACGTGTACTTCGTCGACCGCCTTCCCATCGAGATCTCCTGGCAGGTCATTCTGATCATCGTCCTGGTCGGTTTCGCCCTGTCCCTCATCGCCACCCTGGCGCCTGCGCGCAACGCCTCGCGCATCAGGCCGGTCGAGGTCCTGCGCTATGAGTAAAAAACCCTATATCGATTTTATCGCCCGCCGCTATTTCAGTTCGCGCAAAAAAGTGAAAATGATCTCCACGACCACGATCATCACGATCATCGGCACCTTTCTGGGGACCTTTGCGATCATCGCCGCCCTGAGCGTGATGAACGGGTTCCGGGATATGCTCTTCGAACGCACGCAGGACATGTCCCCGGACCTGACCTTTTACGTGAAGAACGCCTCCGCGGAGGACCGGGCCGGCCTCAAAACCCGGCTGAAAGAGAACAAAAAGATCGAGGTCGCGACCCCCTCCATTGAACGCAAGATGCTGGTCACGGCGGGAGAGTACCAGCTGCTCGCCTTTGTCAAGGGCGTTTCCCCCGCCGAATACAGGAAGATCCTGAAGATCGAGCCCTACCTTCAGAAAAAGCGCTTTCTGACGGACGACCTGAGCAAGACCGCCTATCCCGAGATCGTCATCGGACTCTCGCTCGCCAACAAGATCGGCGTAAGCATCGGGGACACCCTGACCCTGGTCAGCCTGCTGGACATCAAGACCTACAACGCCCCGAGCATCCGCTGCATCGTGCGGGACATTTACAACGTGACGGTGTTCGATTACGACTACCGCGCCTACATGCACCTGCTGGACATGCAGTACCTCCTGGACGAACCGAACCCGCACCAGTTCGAAGTGGAGCTCCAGCCGAACGCGGACCTCGCGGCCGAAAACAAGCACTGGAAAAGAACGGTCCCGGAAACGGTCCGGGTCATGACCTGGTGGGAGGAACATCTGGAGCTCTTTTCCGCCATGGAGATCGAAAAATACGCGACCTTTCTCGTCCTGAACCTGATCGTCATCCTGGCGGGATTCAACCTGATCAGTTCCATGGTCATGCTCCTGCTTGAGAAAAAATGGGAGATCGGGATCCTGCAGAGCATGGGCTGCGGTCCCCGGGACGCCTACCGCATTTATTTCCGGCTGGGCTGGTACACGGGCGGGCTGGGCATGGCGCTGGGCGCCGTTTTTGCGCTGACCTTGCTCCTGATCCAGCAGTATTTCCCTTTCTTTATCATGCCGGGCGCCGATGACGTCTATATCTTCAAATACGTGCCCGTCATCGTCAGCGTGTGGGACGTGCTGGCAACCCTGCTCATGGTGTCCGCGCTTATCACGTTCTCGTCCCTGGTCCCGGCGCGCAAGGCGAACCGGGTCCGGCCCCTCGATGCGATCAAAACGAAACAATGACAGGATTATCATGAAAACGATCATCGAAGTCAAACAATTGTGCAAAAGCTACCGGTCCGGCGCCGCCGTGCTGAAGGTCCTGGACCATATCGACCTGAAGATACGGCAGGGCGATTTCATTTCCCTTATGGGTCCCTCGGGATCGGGAAAATCCACCTTTCTGAACATCATCGGCACCATGGATGCCCCCGACGCCGGCGAGATCCTGATCGCGGGGAAGGACGTGACGCACATGCCGGAAAATCAGCTGGCGGAGTTCCGGCTCAACCATATCGGCTTTGTGTTCCAGTTCCACTACCTTCTGCCCGAATTCTCGATCGAAGAGAACGTGGCCATGCCCCTCATGATCCGCGGCATGCAAAAGCATCAGGCCCTCGAACGCTCGCGCGAAATGCTCGATTACCTGGGCATGAGCGACCGCGGCCATCATTTCCCGGCCGAAATATCGGGCGGCGAAAAACAGCGCGCCGTCATCGGCCGCGCCCTGATCAATGCGCCGGATATCCTCCTCGCGGACGAACCGACGGGCAACCTGGACCAGGAGACCGGGGAACGCGTCCTCGAGCTGTTCAAAAAGATCCAGAAGGACATGAACCAGACCTTTTTCCTGGTCACCCACAACGAACGCATCGCCCGGATCGCGGAGATCAACTATCTGCTCGACAACGGCAGCCTGATCATCAAAGCCAAAGCGTGAAGCATCCCGGACAGGACCCTTCGCGGCTGAAAAAACAAGGAACATCCCGCATAAAAAAATCTTATATTCTAATCATGAAAAACAAGGCGCTTCACATAAAACCCCTTTCCTGCCTGCTGCTGATGCTCATGCCCCTCGCGGCGCTTGCCGGCTACGCCAGCTACGGCAACGATTACCTGCATCTGCTCAAGGGACCCGGGGGAGAGCTCTACGGGACCGCCTACGGCTTGATGCAGTTCGGCGCGGAAAACGTCTTCATCAATCCCGCGCGGCTTGAAATCGCGCCGGCGAAACCGCTGTACCTCTATCATTCCACCTGGTTCCGGAACGAAGTGAGCGCCAGCTCCCTGGGCTATACCTTCCATTACAAGGACAAGCCGCTCGGCCTCATGATCTCCCGCATCGCGGTCTCGGATATCCCGGATACCCGCAACGCCCTGCTGGATTTCGGCCTGGACGGCATGCCGGGCACCGGGGACACGGGCGAGGGGAACGGGATCCTGGATGAGAACGAGATCATCGATTACGACGGCATCCGATTTACCGGCATCGCGAACTACACCCTCCACCTGGGCGTCCCCCTGGCGGAGACCGGCAATTTCCGCCTGGGCGCCGCGTTCGGATTGCTTTACACCGACCTGATCGCCGCCAAAGGCTACGGACTGACCCTGAACCTTTACGCCCAGCACAGCGGGAAGCATGTCAATGCCCTTTATGTCATTAAAAACCTTCCCTCCGCGCTGATGGTCTTCAACAGCGGCTCGGCGCAGTACTACTATCCGCAGTTCAGCGCCGCCTGGCTGGCGCCCCTGACCCTTGGAGACTTCCAGTTCCTGCCGGGCGTCAGCGCCGGCCTCTCCATCGCGGAGGATCTGGATGACGCGGCCTTCCGACTGGGATCCGCGGTCGCGCTGGATATTCAGCCCCTGCTCAGGGTCCGCTACCGGAACGTCCTGGCGGCCGGGCTCAGCTACCGTCACGGGGAGGGCTTCCATGCGGGGCTCGACGTGTCGATGCCGCTCCTGGATATCAGCTATTCCTTTCGTCCCTCATCCGGCGGAGAACTGGGCGGCAGCCATCTGATCGCCCTGCGTCTGTCCGTCGACATCTTTAAATAAATTTCGCAGGAGTATATGTTTATGAAACGTTCCGTCCTTTTATTGCTGGTCATCGCGCTGATCCTTTCCGCCTGCGGGAGTTCTGAACTGCAGAAAAAGACACCCGGGGAATTCGATTACGACAAGACCCTTTCCTTTATCCAGAAAAATCAGAAAAAGGAAAGCCCCGAACTGTACCTGGCCTGCGAGCAGATCCTGCCGCTGACGATCGAAAGGCTGCAGCTCGACGATTATCGCCGCGTGATGGCGGTCTACAAGCAAAACCCCGACCTTTTCTCACTGACGATGACCCTGGGCTTTCTGGCCGAAGGAAAGATCGCGGACCCGGTCCTCGAGGATTCGGTGTTCGCGGCGGTCGGAAGAGCGCACGGACTGGCGCTGAGCGAGGCCTTCGCGCTTTCCGCACAGGATTACTACAAGGAACGCGACTTCACGGAAGAGGAACTGCGGGACCGCGTGACGGCCTACCGCGCCATGATCGGCGATGAATACGCCCAGCTCCTGATCCGCCGTCAGCGTCTCGGCGAAGCGCTGGCGGTCTATGAATCGATCATGGGAAATTACCGCGATACCGAGCTTCTGCTGAATTACGCCGGCGCCCTCAACAATATGAACCGCTATGAAGCCTCCCTGATCGCCTGCATCGAGGCGCTGAAAATGACGCCGGGAAGCCTGGACGCCCGGGAGCGGATCACCACTACGGCCGAACTGCTCGGCTATTCGCGCGCCGAGATCGCGACCATGATCGACGAAACGGTCTTCCTCGGCCGGAACCTGCTCCGGCAGGACCTGCTGGCCGACGAACTGGACATCCCCATGCCGGCCTTTGAGATCGAAGGCCTCGACGGATCCCTGATCCGCAGCGAAGATTTCAGGGACAAGATCCTGATCGTCAGCTTTTTTGCCACCTGGTGCGGTCCCTGCAGACGGGAGCTTCCCCATCTGAACGAGACCTATAA
>JAFGVT010000156.1 GCA_016937825.1 Fidelibacterota bacterium
AACTTCGGTGACTGGAGCGGCTACTACATCAATACCGGTTTCGGGATCTATTATAAAACCCCGATCGGCGCGATCCGGGTTGAACTCCCGATCATTCTGAACGATCCGAATCCCGTTCAAACGCCCGACGAAGGAGGTTCGTTCTTCGACAGGATCATCTTCGGACTTTTATTTGCTTTTTAGCATGCGAAAAGAATAAATTATCAATTGAAATGATTATGAAGGAGAAAAGCGAAAATGAAGAAACATTTAGGAATCATCGTTCTGATAAGCGCTCTGGTTTTCTCGTGTTCCGATAACCGGACCGCGGAAGCACTTTTCCAGGATGCCGCCGAGCTCTACAAGCAGGAAAAAATCACCCGTTCCCTCAAAACCTTCGAAAAGCTCTCCAACACCTATCCGGATGATCCCTACGCCGTTAAGGCGATCTATCGCATGGCCGAGATCTATGCCGGCGATCTTCAGGATTTCGAAGCCTGCGTCAGCAAATACATGTACGTGGCAAACGAATATCCGTCCCATCCCGACGCCCCCAAGGCACGCTTCATGTCGGGATACACGCTTGCCAACATCATCAAGGACTATAAACGTGCGGAAGCGGAATACAACAAATTTATCCGCGATTATCCGGAACACCCCCTGGTTGAATCGGTTCAATTTGAGCTGCGCAATCTTGGAAAGGAACTTGATCAGATCGAGGAACTCAAAGATATCATGAAAACCGGAAAAAATGAATAACAGGGTGGATCATGGATTTCAATTTAGCCGTCTTGAACGAACAGATACAAAAAGAAAGCGTCTTTTTAGACAGCATTAAGGCCGAGCTGCGGAAAGTCCTCATCGGCCAGGAAAAAATGGTCGAGCGTTTGCTGATCGGTCTCCTTGCCGAAGGGCATATTCTGCTGGAAGGCGTCCCGGGATTGGCCAAGACCCTGGCCGTTAAGTCCCTGGCGCAAGCTATCAGCACCACATTTCACCGGATCCAGTTCACGCCGGACCTCCTTCCCTCAGATCTCATCGGAACCCTGATCTACAATCAGAGAGAATCTTCCTTTGAGGTGAAAAAGGGCCCCATTTTTGCCAACATCATTCTGGCGGACGAGATCAACCGTTCGCCCGCGAAAGTGCAGGCAGCCCTTCTGGAAGCCATGCAGGAAAAACAGGTGAGCATCGGGGACACCACCTATGCGCTTGAGGAACCCTTCCTTGTCCTGGCCACCCAGAACCCGATCGAACAGGAGGGCACCTATCCGCTTCCGGAAGCCCAGGTGGACCGTTTCATGCTGAAAGTAACGGTCAGCTACCCGAGTCAGGAAGAAGAGAAGAAGATGCTGGAGCTGATGACCTCGAACAAGCTTCCCGACATGATCTCGGCCGTGGTCAAGCCCCGGCAGATCCTTGACGCCCGGAAAGTGGTGCGCAGCATTTACGTTGACGACAAGATCCATAAATACGTGACGGACCTGGTCTTTGCCACGCGGTATCCCGAACGCTTCAAACTGGAATCCCTGAAGGACCTGATCGACGTGGGGGCATCGCCCCGCGCTTCCCTGAACCTGGTTCGCGCGGCAAAGGCGCACGCCTTTTTACAGCATCGCGGCTATGTTACGCCCGAAGATATCCGGGAGGTCGGCATGGACGTTCTGCGCCACCGCGTGCTTCTTTCCTTCGAGGCGGAAGCCGAGGAAATAACGGTTGAAGATATTGTCCGGAAGGTGTTCGATACGATCCCGGTTCCCTGATCATGATACCCAAAGAAATACTGCATAAGGTCAAACAGGTAGAGATCCAGACGCGCCGCATTGTGAACGACGTGTTTTCCGGAGAGTACCGTTCCATTTTTAAAGGAAAAGGGATGTCGTTCTCCGAGGTCAGGGAATACCAGCCCGGGGATGATGTCCGCGTTATCGACTGGAACGTCACCGCCCGGCACAACAAGCCTTTTGTCAAGATCATGGAAGAAGAGCGGGAGCTCACGGTCTATTTTCTGGTGGACGTATCCGCTTCCGGACGTTTCGGGAGCATCGACCGTTATAAGAGCGAGATCGCCGCTGAGATCTGTGCCGTACTGTCCTTCAGCGCCATCAAGAACGGCGACAAGGTCAGTCTGATCAGTTTTACCCGCGAGGTGGAAAAATATCTGGCGCCCCGGAAAGGGAAGGGCTATGCGATGCAGGTCATTCGCGAGGTGCTGTTCGGTGAATACGAAGGCAAAGGAACCCGGATCGAAAAGGCGCTGGAATTTTTGTCGCGCGTCGCCCACAAACGCAGCATTGTCTTCCTGATCAGTGATTTTTACGATACCGATTTCGACCAGGCCCTGAAAGCCGTCGCCGGCAAACACGATCTGATCATGGTCCATATTGTCGATCCCCTTGACAAGGCGATCCCCGATCTCGGGCTGTTCTCGTGTTACGACGCGGAAACCGGGGAGAAAATGGTCATTGACACCTCCTTGAAACGCATTCGCGACAGCTATGCGGAGCATTACACCGAACGCACAAAGGAACTTGAACGCATGTGCCGGAGGAATAAGACGGACCTCATCCATATCAATACTGAGATGTCCTACATTGAACCCCTGAACCGGTTTTTCAAAACACGGGGGAAGCACCAGTACCGATGAAACGCATTCTGTATCTTGCAGTCATCGCGGGAATGCTGATCGCACAGGAAGCAAGTGTCAGGATGACCCTGAACGAGGGAAAATATTTCATCGGGGACCGTATCCGGATCACCTACGAAGTGAACGGGAGCGGAACACAGATTTTTCTCATCCCCGACCTGCGCGAGTGGATCGACCGCATTGAGATCCTGGACCAGGAAACGTCCACGCGGAACAAAAAAGACCGCCGGATCACCCGCATCGTCGTTGAAGCCGTTGCCTTTGATACCGGCTTTGTGCTGCTTCCCGCGGTCCCCGTTATCTGTGCCGATTCAACGGGTTTCGGCGTGCGCGATACCCTGTTCACACCCGAAAAATACATTTACATCCATTCCATGCTTGACAGCACGGCGTCCGCTCTTCCCCTGAATCCGCCGCTCCCTTTGCACCTGATGACCTGGTGGGAAATTTTGATCTCCGCCGTGCTGCTGTTCCTGAGCCTGTTTCTTCTGTGGCGCGGGCTCCGGCACCGGAACGGAAAGCCAGATGAAGAGGGAACGCCCTGGGAATCGCCCCAGGACACGGCACGACGCGACATCGAGCGCCTGGTTTCAAAGAACTATCCCGAAAAAGGGGAATGGAAAGCCTTTTATCTGGAATTGACCGATATAGTCCGGGATTTTCTGGAAAAGATCCATTATATTCATCTTCATGAGCTCAGCACCACGGAACTGCTTCCGGTGCTGAAGCCCTTCTTCGGGGATGAACGCTACCGCCAGATCCGGGACTTTTTCCAATCTGCCGACCTGGTAAAATTCGCAAAGGGAATCGCCGGAATCGAACAGTGCGATAAAGATCTGGCCCTGATCAGGAAGATCATCGGCGAGTCGGAAGCTGATCAACACACGCCGGGTCTCAGACCGGACACCGAAGGACCGTTTGCCGGATAAGGAGAAACATGCTGCAGATCGACCATGTAGTCAAGACATTTACGGGGGTCACGGCGGTCAACGATATTTCCATCGCGGTCGCCCGCGGCGAAGTCTTCGGATTTCTCGGTCCGAACGGCGCCGGCAAGACGACCACGCTCAGAATGATCATGAACATCATCCAGCCCGACAGCGGAAAGATCACGATCGACGGCGTCCCCAGCACCCGGTGCGATCACGGCAGGATCGGATATCTCCCCGAGGAACGCGGCGTGTACCAGAAAGCGAAAGTCCGTGATGTCGTGGAATACTTTGCAAAACTGAAATCCGTCCCCGCTCCTGAAGCAAAGGAACGCGCCGGCCTCTGGTTCTCCCGCCTTCAGATCTCCGATCTGGCCGACAAAAAGGTATTTGAATTGTCCAAGGGGAATCAGCAGAAGATACAGTTCATGATCGCGGTGATCAACGATCCGACGCTCATGATTTTAGATGAACCCTTCACCGGGCTCGATCCCGTCAATCAGAATATCCTTCAGCGCATTATTTCCGAGTTCAGGGAACAGGGGAGGACCGTGATCCTCAGCAC
>JAFGVT010000157.1 GCA_016937825.1 Fidelibacterota bacterium
TCTTACGTCTTATTCTTTGACAACCCAAACTTTGATCTCGGCCTTGACGCCGGCGCCGACCTTGACGGGGACATCGAAAGAACCGAGTTCCTTGATGGGCTCGTCGAGCAGGATGTCGTGCTTGTCGATCTCAATGCCCTTTTCGGCGATGAGGTCCGCGATGATCTGGCTGGTAACGGCGCCAAAAAGCTTGTCGTCTTCACCCGCTTTGACGGTGGCGGTCACCGAGATGTCTTTCAGTTTCTTGGCAAGACCCTGTGCCGTGGTTTCGGCTTTTTTCGCCTTTTTGCTTTGGTTGGCCTTCAGTTCGTCGACGATCTTCATGTTGGAGCGGGTCGCAGCGATCCCCAGTCCCTGGGGAATGAGGTAATTCCGTCCGAATCCGTCCTTCACAGATACAACATCGCCGGTTTTCCCGACTTTTTCCACGTCTTTTTTCAAAATGATCTTCATGCTGTATCTCCCTTAGTTTTGTGTCACGTCGTACGAATAAGGCAGCAACGCGATATTCCGTGCACGTTTGATCGCCTGGACAAGTTCGCGCTGGTGTTTGGCGCAGGTCCCGGTAACCCGGCGCGGGATGATCTTTCCCTGTTCGGTGATCGTACGTTTTAAGTTCTTGTAGTCTTTGTAGTCGATCTTGTTGTTCTTGTTCTCACAATATTTGCAGATCTTTTTTCTGGATGTAAACGCCATGGTATATCTCCTATGCTTCCTCGGTTTCTTCTACGGACTCGTCGTCCGCTTCATCTTCGTCTTCGTCGTCCTCGTCGTTTTTTCCCTTGACCGGCGATTTCTTTTCGACGGTTTCGGCAGCGGCATACGAGGATCCTGAAACGGAATCGGGATTCTCGCTTCCTTCGGATAATTTCGGCTCTTCTTCCAGGCGGATGACCATTTCGTGCAGGATCTGCGACTGGATCTCCATCCATTCGTTAAGGCCCTGGATCATGGCCGGATCTGCCTCAAAGTACATGAGGACATAACTGCCGTAACGCTGTTTGTTGATAAGATAGGCAAGCTTGCGTTTGCCCCAGTTATCGATCTTCAGGATCTTACCGCCTTTTTCGGTAATTTCCTTCGCCACGGTCTCGATGACCGCATCCAAACGGTCCTGTTCATAATTGGGATGAACAATAAAAAGCATTTCGTAATATCTCAATGTATTCTCCTTTCAATGATATTCATTGACGCTGATTGTACAAATTCATTGCCTGCTCCAGCCCGTTCCTGATGTAACAGTCCACGGCATCTGCAGCCAGGGGCAGCACTTCGTCAAGCTGCGCCCGTTCTCCGCGGGAAAACCCGCTCAGGACATAGTCAACCGAAGAACCTTCGTCGCGCCGCCCGTCGACATCGATCCCGATCTTCAGGCGCGGGAAAGCGTCGCTGTCCAGCTGCTGAATAACGGACCTCATTCCGTTATGGGTACCTGCGGAACCGTTCGCCTTGATCTTGATCCTGCCAAGCGCAAGGTCCAGATCGTCGTAGAGGACCAGAAGGTCCTCCTCCGAAACGTGATAACGGCTGAGGATGTCCCTGACGGCGACACCGCTGTGATTCATATAGGTCAGAGGCTTTGCGAATGCCGTATCGAGGGTCTCGGAGACCGCGATCAGGTACTCCCCTTTGCCGGCCTTCAATTTAAGGCCATAGCGCGAGATCAGCTCGTCCAGGAGCATGAAACCGGCATTGTGGCGGGTCCTTTTATACCGGATACCGGGATTTCCCAAACCGACGACAGCTTTCACGTGATTATTCCTCTGTTCCTTCTTCTTCGGTCTCTTCCGCTTCCGCGCCTTCCGCGGCTTCGGCTGTTTCTTCTTCCGCAGTGCCCTTCGGCGTCACAACAGCCGCGATCAGCTGTTCGGAATTCGTGATGATCTCGAAATCGCCCGGCGTGACGTTACTCACGAAGAGGGTTGCGCCGATCGTCATCTTTTCGATATTGATATCGATCTGATGCGGGATTTCCGAGGCCTTGCATTTGATCTCCAGCTCGTGCAGGTGAACCTCGTAGATGCCGCCTTCTCGTACGCCCACGGGGGTGCCGATAAAGTTCAGCGGAACGAGGACCTGGATCACTTCGCTCATGGAAACACCCTGAAAGTCCACATGCACGATGCGCTCGTTCACGGGATGGTACTGGATCTCCCGGATCAGGGCTTTTTTCTTTTTGCCGTCCATGTTCAGTTCGATCAGCTGGTTCCCCGCCTTCATGACGCGCAGGAATTCCAGCTCATTGATCTGTACGGCCTGTGATTTCTCCTTCTGGTAGAACACAGCCGGGATGACCCCCTGCTTGCGCAGTTTTTTGGTCTTTTCTTTTCCGATCCCTTCGCGGGCGTCGGCTTTTAATGCGAGTTCTGTCATTGTAACATATCTCCTGATTTAATTTATTTAACTTTCAACATTGAATTCATAGAACAGGTCGCTGATGGATTCGTTCCGGTGCGAACGCAGGATCGAAGAGGCAAGGATCGGGGCCACGGTGACGATCTCCATGTTCGGCAAAATCTTCTCTGCGGGCAGCGCGATGGTGTCGGTGGTGAAGAGCGTCGATATTTCAGAGGTCTTCAGGCGTTCGATCGCGGGTCCGGACAGCACCGCGTGGGTAAAGGCGCACATCACTTCGGAGGCGCCCACCGCCTTCAGATGCTCCGCGGCCGCCACGATCGTTCCGGCCGTATCCACCATGTCGTCGATGATCAGACAGCGTTTCCCGCTGACGTCGCCGATGATGTTCATGGCCTCGGCCCGGTTGTGCCCCGTCCGGCGCTTGTCAATGATCGCCAGCCCTTTCTGCATGTACATCGCAATGCTTCGGGAGCGTGCAACGGAACCCATGTCCGGTGCGACGACCATAACATTCGGATCGTCAAAAATTCCCTTCGCCCGGAAATGCTTCATGAATGCGGGGCGGGAGAAAAGGTGATCGAAGGGAATGTCCACATATCCCTGGATCTGCATGGAGTGCAGGTCCATGGCGATGATCCTGTTGGCGCCGGCCTTCACGATCATATCCATGAAAAGACGGGCCGAGATGGGCACCCGCGGCTGATCTTTGCGGTCCTGGCGCGCGTAGCCGTAATAGGGAAGCACCACCGTGATGCGGCCGGCGGACGAACGTTTCGCGGCATCCAGGATGATCAGCAATTCGATCATATTGTCCGAAGGCTGGCCCGTGGACTGGATAATGAACACATCCTGCCCGCGGATATTTTCGTCAAAGCGCACCCAGATCTCACCGTCCGAAAAGGTTTTCGTGGTCAGGATGCCCGGGGGGACGTCCAGAACCTTGCAGATCTTTTTCGCAAGCTCCGGATTGGACGATCCCGAGAAGATTTTCAGTTCGTTGTCTTTCATGTCAACTCCCTTTTTTACCCTAAAAAAAAAGCCTGAAAATTGATGTTCAGGCTTTCTTGTTCACGTGCTCAGGGGCAGGGACTCGAACCCCGATCGGTTGGACCAAAACCAACTGTCCTGCCATTGAACGACCCCCGAATGTTTTATACCGGGCGGGCTACCGCAGCATGTTCAAATGCTTCCGCAACCCGTTTCGCTTTGTCGCACGATTCGCAAACCCCAAACACAGTCGAGCCTGAGCCCGACAAACCGGCATAGATCGCCCCTGATGAAAGCAGGCGCATTTTTATACTGCCGATCTCCGGATATGATGGTATCATTGCTTTTTCAAAATCATTTTCAAAAAACCGCCAATCAAAACCTTTTTCCAATTGGCTGGGTATTATAGCTTTTTTTGCCCGTGCAGTCAAGGAAATTCTTAATTGCTTATAGGCCCACGCGGTGGAAACGGAGCAATCGGGGAAGACCAGGACGGCATGCCAGTCCTTCGGGATCCTGACGGGTGTCAGGATCTCCCCGATCCCGGCGGCGTATTGCGTGCCGCCTTTCAGGAAAAAGGGGACGTCCGCGCCGAGCCTGACGGCGATGCCCATCAGGGTTCTTTCGTCAAGATCCGCCCGGCGGTTCAGCCATTTCAGCATGACCGCGGCATTCGATGATCCGCCGCCCAGTCCCGCCCCCATCGGGATGCGCTTTTCCAGATGGATCCGGGCTCCGAGATCTTCCGGAAGATGAGCGATCATGGCCTCAACGGCTTTCAGGATCAGGTTGCTCCGGTCCACGGGGATCCGGGGATCGCTGCACGTCAGGGAAAAGCGCTCATCGAAAGATCCGCTGCGGGTCAAGGCTTCGATCCTGATCTCGTCGCCAAGATCGATCTCCTGAAAGATCGTCTCCAGCAGATGATATCCGTCCTCTTGCCGGCGGCCGAGGATACGGAGTCCGATATTGAGCTTGGCGTGTGATGTAAGTATTACCATACCATTCCATTAAAAA
>JAFGVT010000005.1 GCA_016937825.1 Fidelibacterota bacterium
GAGGTCCCGATGGACAAGGCCTGTCCGGGGCCCAGCACAAAGCCCAGGGGCATGAACACGCCGAAGCTGTGGAAGAGGTCGGGGCGGAAGGTGGCGATGATCCCGACCGTCAGCAGCAGCCCGACCACCAGCTGAATGGCGTACTGGAATAAAACCGCGACCGCCATCGGACCGGCGCCGTCATTGTCCTTGGTCTTCGGCTGGGAATTTTTCAGGGTCAGGACCACAAAGGACATGCCCAGAAAATGATAGGCCAGATCCCCCAGGGACGAGGTGTTGAATCCGATGAGCGGAAAGACATAGTTGTACAGGGGCAGGAGAAGAAATCCCGCCGTCAGGGCGTTCGGGATCAGGTATTTCTGAAAGAACCGGACCTTCGAGCGGATAAAGGTCGCAATTAATAAAGCGACGGAAATAATCCCGAGATTAATGAAGACATCCCATTGAAAATGCATAATCCCTCCTTGTGTAACGAACAAAAGCTATTTAGTCAGATTTATCGGTTTTTTGTAAAATAAATAAAAGGAATCGTCATCGAGGGCAAAGCCGAGCTGATACCGCCATCCCTCGAAATTGAGCGATTCGTGCTCGTATTCCAGGTCGTCCATTTTAATATGGTTGATGTTTTTGGGCTGAACGGGAAGCGCTGAGCCGATCAGATGCTCATCGCTGACAACCCGGAGGATCTTGTGTCCCCACTCCGGCGTACCGTAATGTTTTTTGTTCTCTGTCACGTTCACCTCGTTCGTCTGAAAAATACGCATTTAATTTTCGTTTGGCAAACATATAATTGCCGGGTTTTTACCGGCGAAAGGACCCGGGTGAAAAAAGCGTTTTTTATTGGAATAAAATCAATTTATATTCCCTTTAATATTGTTATATAACCGAATTCTACGCATTCGCCCGGAAGGAGGCAACATGAGCTTTGCAGAACTGATCGCATCGGTGCAGCAATTCGTTTGGGGTCCCGTATTGATGATCCTGCTGGTCGGGACCGGCCTGTTCCTGACGGTCCGCTACAAATTCGTTCAGATACGCGGATTCAAGCACGGGGCCGGCATCCTTTCGGGAAAATACGACCGGGAGCGCGATCCGGGCGAGATCACCCATTTCCAGGCGCTGATGGCGGCCTTGTCGGCGACGGTCGGGACCGGGAATATCGTCGGCGTGGCCACGGCCATCCTGACCGGGGGCCCCGGCGCACTGTTCTGGATGTGGATCACGGCGCTGGTGGGCATGGCAACGAAATTCTCCTCCTGTACGCTCGCGGTCCGCTTCCGCAGGGTGGATGACAAGGGCGTTTCCCACGGCGGCCCGATGCACTACATCGAACACGGCATGGGAAAGAATTTCAAATGGCTGGCGGTGATGTATGCGCTCTTTACCATGTTCGCAAGCTTCGGGATCGGGAACATGTTCCAGATCAACAACATCGCGACCAGCCTGAACTTCCTGGTCAACGGGGACAAGGCTCCGACCTTCCTCTTCAACATCGTGACCGGGGTCGTGGTCGCCGTCCTGGTGGGCGCCGTCATTCTCGGGGGGATCAAAAGCATCGGCAAGGTTGCCGCGAAGATCGTTCCCTTTATGTGCGTATTCTATATCGGCGCCGGACTCATCATCATCTTCAAGAATTTCAATATGATCCCGGAGGCCTTCAGGGAGATCTTTTACTATGCCTTCCATACGCCGGAAGCCCTGGCGGGCGGACTGCTCGGAACGGTCGTGCGGAACGGGGTTGCCCGCGGGCTGTTCTCCAACGAGGCCGGACTGGGGTCGGCGGCGATCGCCCACGGGGCGGCCAAAACGAAAGAACCGGTGCGCGAAGGACTGGTCGCCATGCTGGAACCCTTTATCGACACGATCATGATCTGCACGATCACCGGACTGATCATCGTCATGACCGGCGCGCATGAGATCTTCAGCGACAAGGGCGAACTGACCTCGCGGGCCTTTGAGATCGGACTGAACAGCGCTCTCGGGGGCAAGATCGTCGCCTTTGGGATCGTTCTGTTCGCGTTTTCGACCCTGATCTCCTGGTCCTACTACGGCGACCGCGCCAGCGATTATCTTTTCGGCGAACGGGCGGTGGTGCCCTACCGCTGGATCTACCTGGGATTCCTGATCTTTGGCGCGGTGATCCAGCTGGACGTGGTGATCGGCTTCAGCGATATCATGAACGCCATGATGGCCTTGCCGAACCTGATCGCGCTGATCGTGCTTTCGCCTTTTGTGGCGGCGATCTCTAAGGACTATTTCAAAAGGATGAAAGCGGAAAAGGCGGAAAAGCGGAAAGAAAGATCCGCTGTAGAATAAACGAAAGAACGGCATGTCCGTTTTATGTGTGCGATCCCCTGCCGATGGGCGTTGCTAAAGAAGCGGCAAGGATGTGCCTGAACATGACACAAACGGGAGAAACGAAACATGGCTGAAAAAAAATTGATCATCGGCTCGCGCGTCTCATGGAAACGCGTCATTTGGTTCGTCGGACTCACCTACCTGGTGAGCTTTCTGCTTTGCGGATTCGTCTACAGAGAAGGGAAAAAACTGGATCCGGAATTGCCCGCGATCAAACAGTTCACGGACATTGTCAGGGGAAAGCCCGAAGCCGTGGCCCGCTACCTGGAAATGCATCCCGAAGTCCGCGCGGAGGATCTCCCGAAAGAGGTGGCGGGGGTGAAGGACGTGGTGGTCCTGAAGTCCCTCGAAGAACAGGTGGCCGTTTATGTGTCGCAAAAACATCTGGCTGTTCAGTCCTTCGGAGCGATGATGTTCTTTCCCGCCCTGATCGCCGTGCTTCTGCGCCTCGTGTTCCGCGACGGGTTCCGGAACAGCGGTTTCCGTTTCGGAAAGGCAAAGAATTACCTCTATGTGCTGATCTTTATTGTGGGTTTTGCAGTCCTCGGCGTGATCCTGAACGCCCTGCTCTACGGTAAAAAACCCGACTGGCTTCTGGAACACATGGCCGTCGGAGGCCTGTCCCTGATGGGACGTTCCGTAACCCCCTTTATCTTCTGGACCTTTCAGTTCCTGGTGATCGGCCTGATCGCGAACATTACCTTCCCGATCATCGCCATGCTGGGCGAGGAATACGGCTGGCGTCCCTATCTTCTGCAGAACCTTCTGCCGCTGGGATTCTGGAAGGCCAATGTCATCACGGGGGTCGTCTGGGGGCTATGGCACGCTCCGGTCATCCTGATGGGCTACAATTACGGAAGCTTTACCCTGTCCGGCGTCTTTCTCTTCACCCTTTTATGCGTTCTTCTTGGAACCGTTTTCAACTACATGTACGTCCGCGGGAACTCGGTCATTCTTGCCGCCGCCGCGCACGGGTGGTTTAACGGACTTATTCCCTCGGTGATCCTGCTGACGGGATTTATGGGAAAAGAACCTCTGATGGCTCCGATGGGCCTCCTCGGGATCGCGATCATGCTGGTTCTGGTCCTGATCGGATACAAGATCACGAAGGGATACGACATCCGTGATTATATTGAGGTGAAAGAGTAGCCGGAAGACAGAAGTCAGAAGACGGAAGACAGTAGACAGTAGTCAGTAGTCAGTAGTCAGAAGACAGTAATCAGAAGAAAGAAGACACGGATCGAAATTTGCCCTTGCAAATTGTTGGTTTTTTACTCGGGATCCTTCTTTTTCACCGGGGGCGGGTCCGGTCGACATGACCGTTTTTTTTGTGTAAATAATTATTCTGACGAAAGGTCTTATCCTCTTACCTTCTTATCCTCTTCTTATCTCCCTTTCAGCACCCTGTCCGCCGCCAGTTTTCCGGTCAGGACGGCGATGGGGAGGCCGGAGGGACTGTAGGACCCCTGTCCGATCTTTCTGACGTGAGAACAAACGAAATATTTATAATTTCACATTGAATTTCTGCAGTATTAAAACCATGCCGTAATAGAACAGGACCATGACGGTCGCCGAGATCAGCAGGGCCAGCCAGAAATTCAGGTTTTTTCTTAAGAGAACGGGCAGAAGTATAAAAAAGGATAAAGAGGGAAGTACCAGCCAGAAAATGTTCGAGGACAGGGCGGCGATCTTCTCCGCGCTTTTTGTCTCGACATATAACCAGATGAAGGACAGGAAGGACACCAGGGGAATGGAAGCCAGGATCCCCCCGATCAGCGAGGAACGTTTGGATATTTCTGAGATGATCACAATGATCACGGCCGTGATCAGTACCTTGAAAATATAAAATAACATGTTTCCTCCCTTGACCGTTTTGAATGACCGGGAGAAAGCCCGGCCTGAAAACAAATATAAGCATATTGATAAATTCTTCAATTAACATTTTGCAGTTACTCCGAATTTGCCGCCGTTACAGAGTAAATATTGTTCACATAAAAAGTTTTTATTTCGATCAATACTTCTTAACTTAAACAAAACGTAAGGAATGATAAAAAATGGAAATTCAAATTGACGGGCAAACGATCAAAATATTCAGTGAAGACAAGAATATTGTTGAAGCGGCAAAACGTGCCCGGATCGGCATTCCCGCGCCTTGTTATTTTGCCGGCAGAAAAAACGGATGTTGTAAAGTATGTTTGATATTGATCGATGGCGAAGAAAAATATGCCTGTTGCACAAAACCTGAAGACGGGATGAATATAATCTTTAAAAGAGCCGACCTGGATGTGATCAGAAACAAACGTATAAAACAATATATTCAAGGCGATATTGAAGCATGTAACTGCGGATGCAGTTCAAACAGCGCTTGTTGTTAGTGGTTGTCTTCATAGTCAATTGGACAAAACTTATCGTAAGTTAAAGGATATTTATGTATATCCGCTTTGTTATCTGAGACTTGTTTTCTGACAGATAAGGATCTCATCCCGCCGGCGGATCCGGTCGACATGACCGTATTTTTTAGTGTAAATAATTATTCTGACGAAAGGTCTTATCCTCTTACTTTCTTACCCTCTGTTATTTCCCTTTTAGCACCCTGTCCGCCGCCAGCTTTCCGGTCAGGACAGATATCGGCAAGCCGGAAGGACTGTAGGACCACTGGCCGGCCTGGCAGATGTGGGGGAGCGGCGTTTTCATGGAACTGAACATTTTGGTCAGCTTGTGTATCACGGGAATGCGCGGGTTGGTAAAAGCCCAGCCGGTGATCGCGCCGTCGGTATTGCCGCTGAGGCGCTCGATGCTCAGGGGTGTTGACGCAAAGCGCGATTCGATGTCTTTGCCGAGGCCGGGGAAAATACTGTTCTCCAGCGTTTCGATCATCCGGTCCGAAGCGTATTCCTTGAACTCATCGTACCAGCCGGCTTCATGGATCATGTTTGCAAGCCGGTGGTCGAACAGGGTACTGACGATGATCCCGGTCTTGCCTTCGGGAGCCAGCGCGGGATCCCTCAGGACGGGGAAAGAAATCTCATAGGTGTTCAGTCGGAAAAAGGCGTCGAGGTAGGCCTTGACGATTCCCTTCGCTTTCGCGGGCGTGAAAGCTCCCGGATCTTCGAAGAGGCGGTCAAGATCCCCGGAGTGCGCCCGGGATAAGCCGGCCATGTCCGGCGTATGGAAAAAATGCGCGCTGCAGATCTTCTCAAAGTGTTCTTTTTCCCGGTTCACGGCAAGATATAGGGTGAAAACGGAATCCCCGCCCTTCAAATGGCGCAGGGTTTCCCGCCGTTCACGGACCGTTTTTTTAAGTCGCCTGCCGCGGAGCGCTTCC
>JAFGVT010000158.1 GCA_016937825.1 Fidelibacterota bacterium
ATATAGATATCCTGAAAAAAATCGCCGCCCGGCAGATAGTCGTGGGAATACAGCGCATAGCAGTAGCGGCAGCGGTGGGCGCAGCCCCGGTAGATGTTCAGGTCCCAGTGATAGGGCAGATAGCCGCTGTCGATCCGGTTCAGCGCCGTTTTGCTTGTGATGCTTTTGTACATGCTTGAATATACGCTTTCCGGGCCGGAGAATGAAGACAGAATCGCAGCGGTGATTTTACTGTTTCATAAATTTGTTTTATCCGCCCCGGGGATGTATTAACTTATTATTCAAACAGGATAGGTAGTTTATGAAAACGAAACGGCGTATCATGATATGTTTGACCGTTTTCGGGATATTGTTCTCCCGGCCGGTCGGTGTTTCTGAAGCTCTTGGGGTGGTTTCTGCCCTTTTCCCCTGCAAAACCGTTGACGGGACGCAGTCCCTGACAGACGAAGTCTATCTGGTTTCGTTCGAGCGCGGCGGCTTTGTTCTCCTGTCGCGGGATGATGCCTTCCCGCCGGTTCTGGCTTATTCGGAAGAGGCGCCCGCCACCGGAACGAACCCGGCCTTCACCGAACAATATGAGATGTATTCCCGGCAGATCCGCCGGTATGCTCCCGATCTGCGGGAAGCGCACCCCGGCTGGAGCACCCTGACCCCGGCATCTTTTCATAAACCCGACGTGAGCGCGGAAGTGCTGCCTTTGATCGGGACGACCTGGAACCAATCTCCCTATTACAACGATCAATTCCCTTATTTCGTTGTTCCGGGCTACACGGATAAAAAGGCCTATGCGGGTTGTGTTGCCGTCGTTATGGGACAGCTCATGCGCTATTACGAACATCCCGCCCGCGGTGTCGGGCGGCGCTCCTATTACAGCATTGATACGGACAGCACGCTCAGCGCCTGGTATGACACAACGCTCTACGACTGGTTCAACATGCCCGACTCCCTGTGTTCGCGCTACGGCGTTCTGACGGCCTCGCCCGATCAGGTGCGCGACGTCTCGCTCATTCTGTATCAGTCCGCAGTTTCGGTGGATATGGAGCTGAAACCGGACGGTTCTTCCTCCAGCTATGAAGACATGATGTTCGCCCTGACAAGTTATTTTGATTATGCGCCCGGAATGGTCATGCACGAAGCCTCTGCCTTTACGGCGGAAACCTGGACCGCCATGCTGAAGGCCGAACTCGACGAGGGCCGTCCGATCCCTTACCGCGGTCAGGGGGACGGCGGCGGCCATGCTTTTTTGTTCGACGGATACCGCGTGTCCGGCAGCAGCTATTTCCACGTGAACTGGGGCTGGGGCGGCGCTTACAACGGCTGGTTCCTGCTGAGCGCGCTGGACCCCGCAACGGGATACGACTATACGCAACAGCAGGGTGCGGTGCTGGGGATCCGCCCCAATACGGACGATATCGTCCGCTTCGCCTATTCCGGGTTTGAAGGATATCAGTCCGGCTGGATCTACGCCGGTGCGGGATTCTACGGAGAGAACGGCGTGAACGACATGGTCTACACCGGAACCTACGCCTATGGCTTCAATGCTTCGAACCAGTGGCTGATCACACCCCGCATTCGTATTCCCGATGACGATAACGTGGAACTGTCCGTCTGGGCCAAAATGCTGAATTCCGGGAAGCAGTGCCGGGTCGCCCTGTCGCTGAGCGACACGGTCCGCAGCAGCTTCACCGTCGAGCTGGGCTCGATCGCCCCGCACAGCAGCGCCTGGGCGGAGTACACCTTTAACCTCCGGAATTATAAGGGTCAGGATGTTTTTGTCGGCTTTAACTATCTTTCTTCCGCCGGTTATATTACCCTCGACGACCTTACGATGAGCATGCCGCGCGCGCTTATTTCCGTGGAGCCGTCCGTCCCGGGAACCCATGAATTGCTGAAAGCTTATCCGAATCCCTTTAACCCCTCAACAACGATCGAATTCATCGTCTCTTCCGATTCGCGGGTCCGGGTCTCGGTCCAGGATATCACGGGAAGGCTCGTATCCGTCCTTGCGGACAGGTTTTGCCCTGCCGGCGCATACCGGACGAAGTGGGATGCCGGCGCGCTGCCTTCCGGCATCTATGTGTGCAAATTTGAGATGAAGGATAGCGAACGCAACCCGATAACGAGAAAACTGCTTCTGGTAAAATAACATGAAACGAATCTTCACGCTCGTCTTCCTTCTGGTTTTTCTTATTGTCATGCCCTTTCTGGCGCCCCATTTTGTCGAAAGCTGGGGGGCGTGGAGCATTATTCCGCCGATCGTCGCCATTACGCTGGCGTTCGTCACAAAGAATGTGGTGGTGTCCCTTTTCATCGGCGTGTTTTCCGGGGCTTATCTTATCGTTCTGCATACCGGTCCCCGGCTCAGCGCCATCGTTCGCGCCTTCATTCTGATGACGCAGGAAATGGTCTCGGCGCTTTCGGATTCCTGGAATGCGGGCATTGTGGTGCAAACCCTTACGATCGGGGGTCTGATCGCTCTGGTCGCGGTCATGGGCGGCACGCGAGCGATCGCGGAAAAGCTGTCCAAAAGCGCCCGCTCTGCGGCCGCGGCGCAGATCTACACCTGGCTGATGGGGATCTTTATTTTTTTCGACGACTACGCGAACCTGCTGACCGTCGGTCCGATCATGCGGCCGGTCACCGACAAGCTGCGCGTCTCCCGCGAAAAACTTGCCTTTATCATCGATTCCACCGCGGCCCCCATCGCCGACATCGCGCTCATTTCGACCTGGATCGGCTATGAGCTCGGGTTGATCCAGCACGGGTACGCGGCCATCGGGGTTGAGGCGAACGCTTACAGCGTTTTCATCCATACCATCCCCTACCGTTTCTACAGTCTGCTGATCCTTGCCTTTATTTTTATCAGCGCAAAAAGCCGGCGCGACTTCGGGCCGATGCTGACGGCCGAGCGGCGTGCCCGGCGGGAAGGAAAGGTCTATGCGGACGGAGCGAGCATTATGTCCGCGGTCGACACGGAAAAGCTGGCGGTCGCCGACTCGACAAAACTGAAAGTTTCGAACGCGCTCGTCCCTGTCATGACCCTCATTGTTGGCGCGTTCGCAGCCTTGTTCTACAATGGCTATCAGAATATCCTTTCCGACGGCAATGCCTCTCAGATCGCCCTGATCACCTCCGGGTTCTCGCTGACCGTCCTGCGCGAATGCTTCAGCGCCTCCAATGCCAGCATCGCCCTGACCCAGGCCGCGATCTTTGCTTCGCTGGTCGCGATCTTCATGGGATGGCGGCAAAAGATCTATTCCCTGAAAACAGCGGTGGACACCTGGATCAAGGGTGCGGGGGGCATGGTCATTACCGTGACCATCCTGATCCTTGCCTGGTCGCTCAGCGGCGTGATCGGCAAACTGGGGACCGCGGAATTCCTGGTGGGCGTTATCAGCGGGAAGGTGCCGCCCTTTCTGCTTTCGACGATCATATTCGTGATGGGCGCTCTGATCTCGTTTGCGACCGGTACGTCCTACGGAACCATGGGCATTCTCATGCCGCTGGCCATTCCGCTCGCTTTCGCCGTTTCGCCGGAACCGGCCTTTATGTATATGAATATCGGGGCGGTCCTGACGGGAGCGATCTTCGGGGATCACTGTTCCCCCATTTCCGATACGACCATCCTTTCATCCATGGGCGCCGGGTGCGATCACATCGCACACGTCAATACCCAGCTTATGTATGCCCTGCCCGTGGCCGGGATCAGTATTTTCCTGTGTTTTATTCCCACTTCGCTCGGCCTGCCGGTCGTTCTCAGCCTGATCGCCGGCGCGGCGTGTGTCACGGGAATGCTATTCTTATTTGGCAGACATGCGGAAGAAAAAGCAAAGGATCGCACATCCTGATCAGACAATAAAGAC
>JAFGVT010000159.1 GCA_016937825.1 Fidelibacterota bacterium
GCTGAACTCCCGGATCAACGATCACGTCAACAAAGAGGTCAGCCGGCAACAGCGTGAATTCCTTTTACGCGAACAGCTGGAAGCCATTAAAAAAGAGCTCGGCGAATCCGACGAGGACGATCCCGAGATCCTGGACATGAACAAGAAGCTTGACGCCGTGAAACTGACCGAAGAAGCGCAGAACGCCGTCGAAAAAGAGATCGAGCGCCTTGCCCTTATGTCCCCCTATTCTTCTGAATACACCGTCAGCAAAAGCTATATCGACTGGATCCTGGACCTCCCCTGGGGGATTTATACCGAAGACAGCCTGGATATCAACCGCGCCGCAACCATTCTGGATGAAGATCACTACGGCTTGACGGATATCAAAGACCGCATTGTCGAATTCCTTTCCGTGCTGAAATTAAAGCAGGATGCAAAAAGTCCCATCCTTTGCCTTGTGGGTCCGCCCGGCGTCGGGAAAACCTCCCTGGGGAAAAGCATTGCCCGCGCCATGCACCGCGAGTTTATCCGTTTTTCCGTCGGCGGCATGCGCGATGAGGCAGAGATCCGGGGACACCGCAAGACCTATATCGGGTCCATGCCGGGACGCATCATCCAGTACATCAAGAAATGCGGATCGCAAAATCCGGTGATCATGCTGGATGAGGTCGACAAGATCGGCAGCGATTTCCGGGGAGATCCCTCTTCTGCCCTGCTGGAAGTTCTCGACCCGGAGCAGAATAAAGATTTCCGCGACAATTACCTGGAAGTGGCCTTTGATCTTTCCAAGGTCTTTTTTATCGCTACCGCCAACAGCACCCACAGTATTCCGCCGGCCTTGCTCGACCGGATGGAACTTATTACCATGCCCGGATATATTACGCCGGAAAAGGTCCAGATCGCCAAGCAATTTCTGATCCCGCGGCAGATCAGTCAGAACGGGCTGACGCGCCGCCAGCTGCAATTTTCACCGAAGGTCATTGAAAGCATTATCGAGAACTATACGATGGAAGCCGGCGTGCGCGGCCTGGAACGCGAGATCGCTTCGGTCTGCCGCAAGACGGCACGTATGTTCGCAAAGGATAATAACGCCAAAAAAGTGACCTTTACCCTGTCCAACATGGTGCAATTCCTCGGCCCGAAAAAAATATTCAAGGATGCCCTGCCGACGCGGGATGAGGTCGGAATCGTTGTCGGACTGGCATACACCCAGAGCGGCGGGGACGTATTGCCCGTTGAGGTCACCCTGATGCCGGGAAAAGGCATTTTCAAGACCACCGGCCAGCTCGGCGACGTGATGAAGGAATCCGTGGAAACCGCCATATCCTATCTTCGCGCTTCTGCGGAACGGTATCATCTCGAGCCGGTCCAGTTCTTTAAATATGATATCCATATTCATTTTCCCGCCGCGGCGATCCCCAAGGACGGACCCTCGGCAGGGGTCACGGTAACGACCGCCGTCCTGTCCTGCCTTACCGGCAGAAAGGTTCGCCACGACGTTGCCATGACGGGGGAAATATCGTTGCGCGGCAGGGTCCTGCCGATCGGAGGCGTGCGGGAGAAGGTCACCGCAGCGAAACGGATGAACATGAAAACGGTTATATTACCCAGAGCAAATCAATCCGATCTCGAAAAGGTTCCGGAAATGGTGAAAACAGGCATTGAGTTCGTTTTCGTCGACCATTACCGGGATATCGTAGACCGGGTCTTGTTGCCATAGAGAACGTTTAATTACTTAACTGGAGGTTTGTATGAAACAAACGAACGTCATCATTATGGGTGCGGCAGGACGTGATTTTCATAATTTTAATACCTTCTTCAGAGGTAACCGGGATTTCCGGGTCGTTGCATTTACCGCAACGCAGATCCCGGATATCGACGGCAGGAAATATCCGGCGGTGCTCGCCGGGGACCTGTACCCTGAAGGTATTATGATCTATGATGAATCGCAGCTTCCCGAACTCATAAAAGAACACGATGTCGATCAGGTTGTGTTTTCATATAGCGACGTTCCTCACGAAGTAGTTATGCATAAAGCGGCATTAGTCAATGCCTGCGGCGCTGATTTCATCATGATGGGCGGAAAACGGACGATGCTTGCATCGACAAAACCCGTTATCGCTATAAATGCAGTTCGGACCGGATGCGGCAAATCGCAGACCACGCGCCGTGTGGTAGGCATTTTAAAAGGAATGGGTTTAAAGGTGGTTTCCGTTCGCCATCCCATGCCCTACGGGAATCTGGCCGAACAGGCCGTTCAGCGTTTCGGATGCATTGACGATCTGAAGAAGCATCATTGCACCATTGAAGAAATGGAAGAATACGAACCGCATATCGCGATGGGAAGCGTCATCTATGCGGGCGTAGATTATGAAGCGATCCTGCGGGAGGCCGAGAAGGAAGCCGATGTGATCCTGTGGGACGGTGGAAATAACGACACGTCCTTTTACGATGCGGATATCATCATCACCGTTACCGATCCGCACCGTCCCGGTCACGAGATCGGCTATTATCCCGGCGAGACAAATCTCAGAATGGCGGATATC
Organism: Fidelibacterota bacterium; assembly: GCA_016937825.1. Lineage (GTDB taxonomy): Bacteria > Fidelibacterota > Fidelibacteria > Fidelibacterales > Fidelibacteraceae > M50B103. The sequence goes on from JAFGVT010000159.1 coordinate 2,529, forward strand.
GTGATCATCAACAAGATCGAAACGGCCGACCACGAGGATATCCAGATCGTCCGTGAGAACATCCAGGATGTCAATCCGAAGGCCGTCATTGTGGATGCCGCCTCCCCGATCTCCATTGAAGACCCGTCGATCATCCGGGGAAAGAAAGTCCTGGTCATTGAGGACGGACCCACGCTCACCCATGGCGAAATGGAATACGGCGCGGGAACGGTCGCCGCGGTCAAGTACGGAGCCGCGGACATTGTGGATCCCCGCCCCTTCACGGTCGGTACGATCACGAAAACATTCGAGAAATATCCGGATATCGGCATTTTGCTGCCGGCAATGGGTTACGGCGAGCGGCAGATGAAAGATCTTGAAAAAACGATCGAAAACACCGAATGCGACGCCGTCGTGATCGGGACGCCCATTGACCTTCGGCGGGTGATCAGGATCAAACAGCCTTCGGTCCGCGTCACCTATGACCTGCAGGAGATCGGGAAGCCCGACCTTCAGGACATTCTGAGTGACCTGGTGCCAAAAATCAAAAAATAGCATGACATGAAAGAACAAACACTTGCCCTGATCAAACCCGACGCCATCGCGAAACGCTATCAGGGTCTGATCATTCATGAAATACTTGAAGCCGGCTTCGAGATCAAAGCGATGAAAATGCTGCATCTCACCGAAGAAGGCGCAAAAGCATTTTATGCCGTTCATAAGGAAAAGGAATTTTACGAACCGCTGGTCGAATTCATGACCAGCGGTTCCATTATCGCCATGATCCTGGAAAAGGAGAATGCGGTGGCGGACTACCGGGAACTGATGGGACCTACCGATCCCGGGGCGGCCGCGGAAGGAACGCTCCGCAGGAAATTCGCCGAAACCACACGCAGAAATGCCGTCCACGGCTCGGATAGTCCGGATAACGCGAAAAAAGAGATTGCCTTTTTCTTCTGAAAGCATGAAATTACGCTGATAACCGATAATTGGAGGTTCATATGAACAATTCCATGAAGCGCCTGTTCATGTGCATTACATTTTTTATGATCATCAGTTGCTCGATGCAGAACAATGTGTTCGTCGGGGATACCGTAGATATTGATGATTACAAGCGTCCCGCCGAGATCGTGAAGTATCAGTGGTCTTTTGACACGAAACCGCCCACATCCCGGCTGGACCCCCGTGATTTCATCCCAAGCAATTATCACCCGAACGTGACCTTTATCCCGGATGTGGCCGGCAGATACATTGTCCGTCTGACCATGATCGACCATGAAGGCATCGTGATCCATAAGAATTTTGTCTTTACCGCTGAAGCGCAGCCGGACTATCTTGCCGGCATCGAGAAACCGAAACAAGAAGAAGCAAAGCAGCAGGAACCCGTAAAACCTGTTTCAGCCAAGCCCCTTCCCCCCAAGATCGTGGAAGTCCCCAAAGTCGTGGAGACCGTTGTGATCAAACAGACAACCGTCACCAAAACGCCGAATGAATGGATCGAAGCCCCCAAACCGGGACAGGACCCGGGAGAGGTCGAACAGACCCCCGCTTATTCCACCTCCACCGAAACAAAACTGATCAAGGACGACAAGATCATTTCCGCTCCTCCCCTTGAGGAGACTCAAACGGTCATACCGGCAAGCCCTTCCGTTGAAAATGCGAAATATACCTTACAGGTATCAAGCTCCACCGTAGAGGCCTATGCCGCCGAATTGCGGGATAAACTCATTGCCCGCGGATATGACGCTTTTATCGAGACAGCCCACATCGAGGGCCTGAAGCGCTATCGCATCCGCGTGGGCCGTTTTGCGACCTACGAGGAAGCCAAAGCCGGCCTCCGGAAAATGACCGAAAATACCGAATTTGAACCCTGGATAGATAAACTGGGCAAATAGACCGTCATTTTCAAGGATATATTACCGCATGGAACAGGGTGTCATTTTCTTAATGAACTTCTGTTGCAAAACACTTGACTAAGAGTATTTTCTATTATATCTTTGCAGGCTATGAAAATTTTGATATCACACATTTCTGATGATATAACGTTCTTTGATTTTTCAGGTAAAATAGAGGATTTCGATATTCCCGAACTTGCCGATGATGTCAGGGTCAATGTTTCCATATATCACTCCCGCGGAAGCTACATGTGTTCCGCAGATGTTCAGAGCAGATTTAAGTTAACATGTGACCGCTGCCTGGGGGATTATCTTTCAGATGTCAACGAACACCTTGATCTGATCTTCACCAAGGAAGAGGACGACGAAAAAGATGACAACATCGTTTTATTGTCGCAACAGGATATTGACATCGATCTTCTGCCCCATGTCCGCGAAGCACTGATACTGAGCATCCCTTTTAAGAAATTATGCTCTGAGGATTGCAAGGGCTTATGTATCACCTGCGGCGCAGACCTTAATCATGAAGCCTGTACCTGTAAAAATGAAGAACCCGACCCACGGTGGGAAAAATTGAAAGAATTGAAAAAATCGCTTGAAAGTGCGGAGGAATAATGGCAAATCCAAAACGCAGACACTCGCATACCCGGGGTGCAAAACGCAGAACTCATTATACGTTCAAGGAATCTGCAGTTTCAACCTGTGAACATTGCGGGCAACCGAAAATGCCGCATCGCGTATGTCAGCATTGCGGTTATTACAAGAACCGTCCCGTTGTCACACCAAAAGAAAGTTAATTTTATTTAAGCAAGCTATCAGAATGTTCGCATTGTTCTGATAGCTTGCTTACCATATTTTATTATGGTAAATATCTTTCACAAAATCAGATCCGTCTATTATCTGTTCTTCCCGAATAAGCCGCACCGTCTTGCCAAGAAAGTCTATAATGTTTATCCCTATTCATTCAATGACGAAGAGCTGCTAAAGCAGGCGTTCACGCATACTTCCGCCATCGATTATGAGACTCAGACCAAGGGCGATTCCTATGAGCGCCTTGAATTCCTCGGGGATGCGGTCATCGAATTGATCGTGACCCGTTTTCTGTTCGAGCAATTCATGGAAGCCAAGGAAGGCGAATTGACACAAATGCGCGCCAAGCTGGTCAACCGCACCACCCTGGCCTCGATCGCCCGGGGATTGCATTTCGGCCAGTTTTTGCTTCTGGGCAAAAGCGGCGAGAACGACAATCTTCGCAACTCAAGTTCCATCCTGTGCGATATTTACGAATCGTTTATCGGAGCTCTTTTCCTGGACGGCGGTTTCAAGGCGGCTTATAATTTTACGTATCAGACACTTCTGTCAAAACACAAGCGCCTGCTCCCGGCCGCCGAGATACAAAATTACAAAGGCAAATTGCTTGAGTATTGCCAGCAGCACAACCTGGACATGCCCCGCTTTATCACGACGCACGAAGAAGGTCCCGCTCACGGCAAGTACTTTGAGATCTCGGTACAGGTGGGAAAGGATTCACTCGGCAGCGGTTCGGGCACCACAAAAAAAGCCGCCAGTCAACGGGCAGCGCGCCAGGCCCTGGTCTCCTTGCTCGATTCCGAATAACGCTATCCGATCAGTTTGTCAATAGCATCAATAATATCTTTGCGATTCTTCATGCAAAGAATTTCATTCAGATGTTTGGCCGCTTTTTTCTGGTTTTGCCGGTTAATGAAATTCCGGACTGTGCCCAGATAGCGGGGCGCAACGCTGACGCCGTCCGCCTTCATGGCCAGCAGAAGGTACAGGGCCTGTTCCTCGGACCCCATTTCGCCGCAGATATAGACCGGGATCCCGGAACGGTGACCGGCATCAATGATTTTCTGGAGCATTTTAATGATCGCGGGATCATAATGGTTGTATATTTTTGTGACCCGTTCGTTCCCGCGGTCCACGGCAAGGCTGTACTGGGTCAGATCGTTCGTTCCGATGGAAAAATAATCCGCCTTCTCTGCAAATGCTTCGATATTCATGACAACCGACGGCGTCTCGACCATGATCCCGGTTTTGATATTCCTGTCAAACGCGATCTTTTCATGTTCCAGATCCCGTTTGACTCGCTCGATGATCTCCAGACTCTCTGTCAATTGCTCAAGATGCGTGATCATCGGAATCAAAAGGCAAACCTTCCCGAAAGCGGAACTGCGTAAGATCGCCCGGATCTGCGTAATAAAAACCTGGGGATGGTCCAGACATATCCGTATCGCACGATAGCCCATAAAGGGGTTGGCTTCGTTGCGGATGTTCAGGTCCCAAAGCGCGGACATTTTATCGCCGCCGAGATCGATCGTTCTGATGATGACTTCCTGATCGGGCAGGCTTTTAACGACCCGGACGTATTCTCTGAACAATTCTTCCTCGTCAGGAAGGTGTTGTTTCATGAGATACAGATATTCCGTACGGTAAAGTCCGACACCGTCTCCGCCGTATTTTATGATGTCATCCACTTCGAACGGCAGACTGATGTTGGCCGAAAGCTTGAGTTGAAATCCGTCCTGCGTAACCGCTTTCTTGTGGCTCTCGGCCTGATATTTCAGTTCCTGAGCCTGCAAATTATCCATTTCCCTGGCATATTGGTCAAGTGTTTCCTGACTGGGCTGGATAAGCACGTTCCCCTGGTTTGCGTCGAGAATGATCCTCTGTCCGGATTCGAGGGTAAAGGTCGCATCCTTGACGCCGATGATCATCGGGACCTTCATAGCCCTTGCCAGAATGGATGCGTGCGAAGTTTTACCGCCGAATTCCGTGATGAATCCAAGCACATTTTCCGTTACAAGCATCATGATATCGGCGGGATTCAGTTCCTTTGCAATGAAGATGGTCGGTGTATCGAGCTCCAGTGAGGACAAAACGGTCTGTTTGGATATTAATGCCCGTAAAACCCGTTGCCTGATATCGCGGATATCCGCAACGCGCTCGCGGAAATACTCGGACGCATGATCTTCGAGCAGTTCCACATATTGATTGACAACCACGCGGTAGGCAAAGGCGACGTTAACATGGTGTTCTTCAATATAGGCACGCACCTCTTTAATGATCTCATGATCCCGCAGGATCGCGATCTGTGCTGAAATGATGTCACTATAGGAGGGACCGAGGTTTTCCTCAATTTTTTTCCGCACAAGCTCCAATTCTTCAGCGACCATATCCTGCGCTTTGGTAAGGCGGCTCATCTCTTCCGGGATATTTTGTTCTGAGATCAGTGTCCGGGGAATGATCGTTTCATTATCCACTTTTCGGACGTACGCGTGTCCGATGACAATACCGGATGATGCGGACTGTCCCTGAAGGATTTCCAAATCTTCACGTATGATCATGGTTCCCGCTAACTGTTTACACCCATCCCGAAATGATCCCCGACCAGATTTTCCAGCGCTTCTACGGCTTCTTTTTCATCGGGTCCGTCCGCTTCGATGATCAGTTTTGCACCGTGCTCGGCCGCAAGGACCAGTAAACCCAAAATGGATTTGCCGTTGACTTTCTTTTCGTTGCGGCAGATAAAGATCTCTGATTTGTACTTGGCGGCGGTATTCACAAGCGCCGTGGCGGGACGTGCATGTAAACCTTGTTTATTCAAAATCGTTACTTCTTTTTTAATCATTACTTTTCCCTATGCAGAATGAAGTAGGCAATACTGTAAAGCATATCCTGAACTCCGGCAGGAAGTTCCTTGATCATGACATGGATCGTATCATGACGTAATTTAATATCTTCGTGTATCCTATCAAATATAAAATTCTCCCGCAGAAGCGTGCGGGCCGGTTCCACGCCGTGGTTTAAGATCGTAGCTTCCCGGGTCATTTCAATGAACGACTGCCAAAGGGGCTCGGGCAATTCCTGTTTGGCGTATAGATAGGGATAAGTTTTCTTCTGCTTGATCAAATCGCTTCCGAGCGTTTTACCCATTTTTGATTCGTCCGAGGTCAGCTCGAGGAGATCATCCTGCATTTGGAACACAACGCCCAGTTCGAGCAAGATGTTTTCTATCAGGATCTCGTGCTCGTCCGAGGCTCCCGCAAGCATCGCGCCGAGGCGACCTGAAACAGCCAGCAGACAGGAGGTTTTTTGGGTCACCATGTCCAGGTATTCGTCAAGGAGAACATTTTCCCGGGTCTCGAAATCCATATCCATTGCCTGGCCTTCGCATACCCGGATCACCGCTCCCAGCAGGAGGGGTATCATACGGCTGTACAGGGCCGGCTCTCCCGCATAGGCATCCAGCTGTTTCAGCGCGATAGAAAATAATCCGTCCCCTGAAAGGATCGCCTTGTTCGCATCCCACTTTTTATGCACGGTCAGGTTCCCGTGCCGGAGCTCATCTCCGTCCATGATATCGTCATGGATCAGGGTGAAATTATGTATCATCTCAACGCAGGCGGCTGCCGGAAAAGACCTCTCCTTTTCCACATTCCCCATGGAACGCGCAACTGCGGAAAGGATGGCGGGACGGATCTGTTTTCCGGAATTCCGCATCACATAGGCGATGGGTTCATACAGGGATCCCGGAGTTGAAGTGTCAATACACTGTGAAATTTTCGTATTGAACCATTGCGTATAATCGGGATAGTACGATTCGAATGTTGATGAGGAGATCACTCTTCTACCAGTTTCCCGTATTCTGACAATTTATTCATTACTTCGGCTTTGATCCGTTCAAGCGCTTCTTTGCTGTTCGCTTCAAAGCGTGTGACGATCACCGGCTGAGTATTGGAAGCCCGAACAAGACCCCAGCCGTCTTTGAACCGGATACGGACGCCGTCAACGGTAATGCAATCGTAGTTCTTTGAAAAATAGTCAAAGGCCTTTTCGGCAATTTCGAATTTGATCTTGTCCGACTCGGCCAGCAGACGGATCTCGGGGGTTGAAAAGAATTTTGGGAGTTCATCCAGATACTCGCTCAGAGGCTTTTCGGAGCGGGAAAGCAATTGCAGCAATCTTGCGGACACATAGATCGCGTCGTCGTAGCCGTAATAATCGTCCGCAAAGAAGATATGGCCGCTCATCTCGCCGCCGAAGGGACCTTTCAGTTCTTTCATTTTTTGCTTCAGCACGCTGTGCCCGGTTTTCCACATGACCGCTTTCCCGCCGTGTTTGACAACGGCATCTTCCAGCACCTGGCTGCA
>JAFGVT010000160.1 GCA_016937825.1 Fidelibacterota bacterium
GTAATCGAATGATCTCCGGCTTTCATTTCCCGGTCGATGAGCGTGGCGATCTTTTTCCCGTGAAGACTGTAAATTTCCAGACTTACTTCTCCGGATGATGGGATATGAAAATCGAACCTTGTCGCCGGATTGAAGGGGTTGGGATAATTCTTCAGGAGGAGATAATCCATGTTTTCGGGATAAGGTGCAATGCCAACGACCTTGCTGACATTGAATGAATATGTCTGATCATATAATGCGCTCAGGTCGTAGGCGAAGGGGATCGAATAAGCGGCAGGCGAACAGGTATAGGTCTCACTTCCCAGATTCAGACTGAGGATCAGAGCACTCCCAAGCGTCGACGTAAAACTGTAGTCAAGTCCGGTGATCAAATCCGAGAAACTGGTATCGCCGCTGACGGTCAGGACGACGGCGGTATCAAGCGCTTCATCCAGATCAACCCTGACCCGGATACAACTGTCCAGCGGGGCACCGACCATGTCCAGGTATTGTGCCGCAAGCTTGTATCCGATCTTATTCAATCCATGTCCGTTGAAATGTGTATTTTTTGAGCTATAGCGATTGGGGTTGCAATCATCGATATTGACCCACGCGCAATCATCACGATGATTTGGCAGGTCCGCCTGAGCCGCTCGGATGGTGCTTTCGTAGGGCGAAGAAGCATTCCAGTTGATCCGTACGCACACGAAAGGAAGATGGTCAAGGACGGAGTTGTTTGCGAAACGGACTCTGACCCGGTCCACGAATTGCTGCAGATTCCCGGCATAATACGCCGCCGGATTAAGCTCCTCATCGCTTTCGCCCTGGAACCAGAAAAAACCGATGTATTCGGGTTCATATCCGGCATGATGCATGGCTTCGACCGCCTTCTCATGCTGATCGACGAACCACAGCCAGGTTCCTCCCTCTTCCTTCCAGTCGGCGTACAGGCTGGTGCCGCTGTAGGGCATTTTCATCACGGCGAGGGAATCCGTGTACCGTTTGTAAAGCGTTCGCGCAAGAAGCATCTCCAGGCCGAACCCGCAATTATAGGATTTGCAGAAATCGTAGGACTTCCCGAACTTTGTCAGCAGTCCGAGTGTAGACAATCCATATTCACCCCCTGAATATGCCAGATAGTAAGGGATATGGTTGTCAACCGTATCGGAAATGAAGAACTTCGGTTCTCCCACATGCTCGGCGTTCGATTGCCCGGAAATCACGATCACTTTTTTGACCTGGCGTTTTGCTGTAATATTCATGCTATCCAAATAGGTATCCAGGGCATCTATGACAATTGAGGGCGGATCAAAAATGAAATTCTTATATACAGGTGTAAAGGTCGTGTCTTTTCCTGAAAGTAATTGAAAGATGTAATACCCGTTGCTGTCAGTCACCTCGCTGCCGATCTCTACGCCGGCAAGTCCGCATGAATCCAGCATAACCCTGCCTTGAACAGTCAGAATATTATTGATGTTAAAACTGTATGCGCCGTCGAGTATGACGCTGGGATCATAGACAAAGGGAATGTTGATCTCGGCCGGTTCAAATACGTAGTCATCCCCCGGGACCGGCCTGATAAGCAAACTATCACCCAATTTTGCAAGGAATTGGCAGCTGGGGCTGATATTCGATACGAGGGTTCTGTCGCCGTTGACCTCGAAAGTCATGCTGGAATCTATGCTGCCGTAAAAATCAAGGGTCACCGATGTGCTGCTGTCAACAGGGTGTCCCACCAGATCAAGATAGGTCGTGGCGAGCTTATACCCGATGCGATTCAGCGCAATGCCGTTGTAATGAATATTTTCTTTGCTGATGCGGTAGGGGTCGCAATCATCCATATCTATCCAGGCGGTGTGAGTCCGATGGTCGACAATATCCATTTGAGCCTGTCTGACGGTTCCTTCATAAATATTGTCGGAATTCCATAATATCCTGACACAGATAAACGGAAGGGAATTAACTTTGGAGCTGTTTGGAAAATACTCGCGGATCCTGTCGACGAAATGATACAGGCTATCACCATAAACGTTCGATCTGTCCAACGTTCTGTCGCTCTCTCCCTGATACCAGAAAAAACCGATGTATTCGGGTTCATATCCTTCGGCATGCATGGAATCGACGGCATGCTCATGCATCTCCTTGAACCAGGTCCAGGTATTCCCCGTTTCGCCCCAGTTCAGGATCAGACTTGTACCGCCCCAGCCGATCTTCATGACCGCCAGAGAATCCTCATACTGCTTGTAGATCGTACGGCCAAGCGGTGTTTCGATACCAAAAGTATTCAAGTTCAATATTCCGAATTTCGAGATCAGGCCAAGGGTGGATAAACCGTGTTCAACTCCGCCATAAGCCAAATAATATGGGATCTGTTCATCGACCGTGTCCGGAATGAAATATTGATAGGCTCCGTTTGACCCTGTATTGGACTGACCGGCTACGACCAATGTTTTTTTAATCTGACGTCTCGCCGTGATATGAATACTGTCCAGTACGGTATCCTGCGATGAGATATGATATTCAGCCGGTGTAAAAAGAAAAGCATAGCGGTGCGGCACCAGCGTTGTATCTGTCCCAACGGGCACTTTAAACGAATAGTAGCCACTGTTGTCCGTCTTGATCCCGGCGATGGATACATCCGCCATACCCATGCTGTCCAGCATGACCCTGCCATGGACCAAAAGAGAATCAGGGATCGTATAAGGGAACACAAAAGCCATATTGACCAACGACATAAAAATCAGCAGTCTTCTCTTCACCGGATTATCCTTCAAACTGATTAATGTTAGATCCGGAATGCGCTAATGCATACGGATGATATGGGAATTTATCAAATGAGCGAACCTTATCCAAATGATAATCCAGATATTGATATAAAACGTATTTTAATAAAAAAGACGCGATAAATCGCGTCTCTGCATTTACATTTAATTGTCAATTGTCAATTGTCAATTGTCAATTGTATTATTCCATCATTTTTTTGATCTCGCCGTGGACCATCGTAAGCTTGATGTCGTAATTCTCATCGAAAACAACGATGTCCGCCTCGCGTCCCGGCATGATATAGCCGGTCTCGATCTGCTTGCTGATGACCGTTGCGGGATTGCAGCTGGCCATGCGAAGCGCGTCTTCCAGGGGAATGTTCATGTCTTCCACAAGATTGCGTACGCCGGTGATCATTGTGAGGGCCGAACCGGCGATGGTCTCGTCTTCTTTGCGGACGAACAATCCGTCGCGAAGGAAGACCTCTTCATGGTTGGCGGTCAGTTTTCCGGTCATTTGGCCCGTCGGCCGGAGCGAGTCGGTGACCAGAACGATCTTGTGGATGGGCTTCACCCGCTGAAGCAGCTTGACGATCGCGGGATGGATATGATACCCGTCCGCGATGATCTCGCAGGCAATGTTCGGGTAGATCATGATGGCTCCGACAACACCGGGATCGCGGTGATGCAGGCGCCGCATCGCATTGAAAAAATGGGTGGAATGGAGGATCCCCGACTTCACGCCTTCCATCATGTCCTCATAGGTCGCATTCGAATGGCCGGCCGCCATCACGATGCCGTGCTTGGCACAGTACAGGGCCAGTTCATGCATGCCCTCGAGCTCGGGTGCGACCGTCATGATCGTGATATTTCCCCCGGACGCCTTGTAATAGGCTTCCATGCTTTCCATGTCCACGGGCTTCATGAACTTGGGATCCAACGCGCCGTGTTTTTCGCGTGAAATAAAGGGGCCCTCCAGGTTCATGCCGTAGATCTTGGCGCCTTCTTCCTTTCCCATCGCATCGCGGATGGCCTCAATGCACTGAATGAAGGTCTTCTCATCCTGGGGATAAAGGGTCGGACAAAAGCCCGTGACACCGTAGTTGACAAGCGCTTTTGACATTTCAAGAATGGAATCGACGCTTGCCTCGGACGTATCGTAACCGTGAATTCCGTGAATATGCGTGTCGATGAATCCGGGCGCGATATACGCGCCGTTCACATAGATCATGGTCGTATCTTTTGGCAGGTTCATTTTCTTCAGTTTGTCATTGCTTATCACATCGGCAATTTTATTGTCCTCGATGATGACGGATGTGTGGGGAACGATAGCGATGCCCGTGAAAACGGTTCCATTGCGTAAGCAGATCGTCTTGCTCATGTCAGCCCTTTCTTTTACGCATAAAATGTAAGCTTTCGCATGCGATTATAAAAGAAAAATGCGGAGGATTTAACACGGTTTTATGAGTTTCTACGGCTTCCGCTCCAGAAGGAATTGTCTGAAAAGGGAAAGATCGGCGGGAAGTTTCACCGAATGCTTTGCTTTGTCGAGAACGGAGGCGAGACGTTCGGGCATGTCCGGACGAATGCCCAGCACGGCGTGGACGACATCCCCGAACTTTGCGGGGTGTGCGGTCTCCGCGGTGATGCAGACGTCGTTCCCGTTCACTTCATCATGGTAGCGTTGTGTCCCGCACATGCCCACGGCACCGTGCGGGTCCGCAATGTATCGGTAGCGTTCGTACACCGTTTTCATCATGGCGCGGGTCTCGTCATCACTGAAGGACCAGCCGGTCAGGTCCTGGCTTAGGAAGCCGTGGGCGTATCCGTAAAGGTCTTCGATCCGTGCAAAATTACTGGGATTGCCCACATCCATGGCATTCGAGATCGTATGTTTCGTCGGCTGGGGCGCGTAGTGCCCGTTCCTGAGATAGCGGGGCAGACTGTCATTGCCGTTGCAGGCCGCGATAAAGCGTTTGACCGGCAGTCCCATGCGTTTCGCGATGAGACCCGCGGTAAGGTTCCCCAGATTCCCGCTGGGGACGGAAAAAACGGGTGTTTCTTCCACGCCCCGGCTTTTCAGCTGGGCGTAGGCGTTGAAATAATAAAAACTCTGCGGGATCAGGCGTGCGATATTGATCGAATTCGCCGAAGTCAGCATCAGGGTTTCGGATAAGGTTTTGTCAACAAACGCCGCCTTCACGAGATCCTGGCAGTCGTCAAAGGTCCCTTCGATCTCCAGCGCGGTAATATTCCCGCCGAGGGTGGTCAGTTGTTGCTCCTGGATGGGACTGATCCTGCCCGAGGGATAGAGGAGCACGACATCGATCCCCTCGACGCCGTAAAACCCGTTCGCCACCGCGGATCCGGTATCCCCGGACGTGGCGACAAGCACCGTGCATCGGGCATCCTCGCCCCGCATGAAGTAGCCCATCAGGCGCGCCATGAAACGGGCGCCGACATCCTTGAAGGCCAGCGTGGGTCCGTGGAAAAGTTCAAGCACATAGTGCGTGTCATCAAGTTTAACAAGGGGGGTATTGAAGCTGAGCGTTTCATCCACGATCGGGATGATCACATTAGGCTCAAGGTCTTCCCCCAGCAAGGTAAGCGCCACGGCGGTCGCGATCTCGCGAAAATTCAGTGTGTGGATATGCTCAAAAAAACGCGGGGGCATCAGCGGAATGTCTTCCGGCATGTACAGGCCCCTGTCCCCGGGGAAGCCCTGAAGCACCGCGCTGCGCAGGTCTACCGGATCTACCTTATGATTTGTACTGTAATATTTCATCATATCCTTTATTTTCATTTTCATATTTCACGGAAAAGATAGCAATATTTGGGCAAAATAAAAACATTTGTCGGGATCCGGCGTACCTAAAAGCATGATTTTTGTTCATATTCCCGTAAATAATGGTTATTATAATTTAAATATCCATTCCACCCTAACAGGAGATGATCATGAAAACAGCGTTAACAATGTTCCTTGTCCTGGCAATAGCCCTCGGCCTTATCGCCTGCTCTACCGGCTATACTTCCTTAGAAGGAGATGTCCTTGAAAAATACCTCGAACCGGAGAGCCTCCTCACCCTTACACAGACTCCGGACCCCGCGATCTGGATCATTGACGTCCGGCCGGAAAGCGCCTACAACAACGGACATGTCCCCACGGCAAAAAGCTACCCTTCGGGAGAGATCATGGACCGTCTGAACGAACTTCCCAAAACGCAATATCTTATTTTTTATTGTGAGACCGGCGGGCGGGCGCAAATGGTGATCGACAAGCTCGAGCCCGAAGGTTACACCCGCATGCTGAACTGGGGCGGCTACACCCGGTGGCCCTATGAACTGGTCAGCGGGGAAGAATAAGGGTTTAGATTTCAGGGTTTCTTGTCAGCCGTAGTTCCGACGTCTCGGAACGAGGGCTGGAGGGTTTCTTGTCAGTCGACCTGTGCGCAGATGGAAACCTCGGCGCAGAGCGCGAGTTTGAAAACAACTCCTTATGTCGCCGTAATGTCTTCCGTCTTCAATATTCAATATTCTGGCTTCTGTCTTCTGTCTTCTGCCCGAAATGTGCGTAGCAGGGTCTATAGCAGGACTGCGCCTTCGGCATTGATGCCTGAGATATAGGTTTCGCAGGCAAGCTGATGGACGTTATACACCTTTCCCATGGCCTTCGCGGTACGGTTTGCAGAGCGTTTCCCCTTGCAGAGCGCGAACAGCGTCGGACCCGAACCCGAAATGCCGCATCCCAGCGCACCGGCCCGGAGCGCCGCTTCCCTGACCTCATCAAAATGAGGGATCAAATGCTTTCGTGCCGGTTCGGCGATGAGGTCCACCATGGATCGTGAGATCAGGTCCGTATCGTGCTGCTGAAGTCCGGTCACAAATGCGGCGAGATAGGCGCTTTGACGGATCGCGGTGTCGCGCGGAACAAGTTCCGGGAGAACGGCGCGGGCATCCCGTGTGGCGACTGCCGCATCGGGATGAACGACGGCGCACCAGAGATCTTTCGGAAAAGGGATCCGGATGATATCCGGCGGATCGCTCATCGGCCGTATCAGCGTGATACCGCCCAGGAGCGCCGGCGCCACGTTGTCGGCGTGGGCCGCGCCGCAGGCGAGCCGCTCCCCTTCCATGGCAAAGGGCAGTAATTCTTCTTTCGTGAAAGGTTCGCCCAGAAAGGCGTTCGCCGCAACGGCGGCTGCGACCGAACTGGCCGCACTGGACCCGAGCCCGCTTTTCAGGGGAAGTCCCTTCGTCAGGGTTACCGCCATGGCATCATATCTGCCCAGCCTTTCCAGCATGCTGCGGATCACGACGCCGACCACGTTTTCCTCGGTTTTCTTTGGCAGACGCCCAAGGTCGCCCTCGATACGGACAAGGTGAATACCGGGGCGGGTCCCGTTTTCGATGCTGACCGTATCGCCGGGCTGCGTCAGGGCAAGGCCCAGACAGTCGAAGCCGACGGAAACGTTCCCGATACTCGCAGGCGCATAGGCGCTGATCTTATTGTTCTTCATGGTAGCCTTTTTTAACCAGCAGTTCGGCATTCAGGATCGCACCGCCCGCAGCACCGCGAATGGTATTGTGCGATAACACGGTGAATTTTACATCCAGAATACTGCAATCGCGCAGCCGCCCCAGACTGACGGCCATGCCTTTGCCCAGGTCACGGTGCAGCCGTGGCTGGGGATAGCGCGGATCGTCGAAATAGTAAAGAGGAGGATTGGGCGCGAAGGGAAGCTCCAGTTCCTGGGGCTGCGCAGTGAAATCCCGCCAGGCCTGGACAACGGCTTCTTTTTTCACGGTGGAGCGGAATTTCAGACTGACGGATTCCATATGTCCGTTGGTGACGGCAACCCGGTTGCACTGTGCGCTGATCGCGATATTGGCAAAATCGACCTTGCCTCCTTCCTCCAGCGTCCCGAGCAGTTTCAGCGGTTCGATCTGCATTTTTTCCTCTTCACCGCCGATATAGGGGATCATATTGTCAATAATGTCCAGACTGGAGACTCCCGGATATCCGGCGCCCGAAAGAGCCTGGTGGGTAACTACGAAAACCTTTTCTATCCCGAAACGGTCGTGCAGGGGCTTTAAAGCCATGACAAGACCCGTTGTGGAACAATTGGGATTGGTAACGATCATGCCCTTGTAGTGCTGTTTTCTGACCAGATCCAGATGGTCCGGGTTCACTTCCGGGATCAGAAGCGGCACCGTTTCGGCCATGCGGTGGTTTTTCGCGTTGGAGATCACCACATAACCGGCTTCGGCGAAGGCTTCCTCGATCGGTCCCGCGACGGCGGCATCCAGTCCGCTGAACACGATCCGGCACGGCAGGGCCGGAACGCAGGCGGAGACCATCATGTTCGCGATACGCGGCGGAAGCGGCGCCTGCTGGAACCAGTTCACCGCATGTTTGTACAGTTTTCCCGCCGAGCGTTCGGAGGCCGCCAATGCGGTGACCGTGAACCAGGGATGGTCCTGCAGCAATTCAATGAATTTCTGTCCGACGCTGCCGGTGGCGCCTAAAATGCCCACGGGGATTTTCTTATCGGGGTTTTGCATGGGATTTCCTTATTGAATTTTAGCCTTAAACATCGTTCTAACGAAAGGTCAGGGTTCCCGGGTGATATTCAGAATATCTCCCATGATGCCGCTGGCGGTGACCACCGCACCCGCGCCGGCGCCTTTGATCACCAGAGGATTGATCGGGTAGCGTTCGGAGTAAATGGCAACGATATTGTCCGGTCCGGAAAGGTGGTAAAAGGGGTGGCTGCCGTCAATTTCCTTAAGCGCGATGCGGATCTTTCCGTCCGTGATCTCCACAAGATAACGCAGGGCCCTCCCCTGCTTGTGCAGCCGGAGGATACGGACATTCCAGGCGGCATCCTCTTTCGCGAGCGCCCGAATGACCTCGTCGGCCGTTACGGCGGTCCCGCAGGCTTCGGGAACCAGGGATTCCGGTATGGAATCCTCCATTTCGACGGGGTATCCGATCTCCCGTGCCAGGATCAGGGCTTTCCGGGCGACGTCCGTTCCTTTCAGGTCCTCCCGCGGATCGGGCTCGGTATAACCCTTTTCCATGGCGAGTTTAACGGTTTCGCTGAAGGACATCTGCGGTGAAAAGGTATTGAAGATAAAGCTCAGGGTCCCCGAAAGGATCGCTTCGATGCGATGGATCCTGTCTCCGGTCTCGATCATGTAGTTCAGGGTGGAAATTACCGGCAGTCCGGCGCCCACAGTCGCTTCGTACTTGTACTGTACGTGTTGTTTGCGACAGATCTCGCGCAAAGATGCATAAAATTCCATGGAGGCGGTGTTGGCGATCTTGTTCGGGGTAACGACCGAGGCGCCGGCGGAAAGCATGTCGGGATAGCGGCGGGCAATATCGTCGCTTGCCGTACAGTCGACACAGACTTTCCGGGGAGTGGGGTCCAGACGGATGGCCTCGATAAATTTTGTGATCTCGGCTTTTTTCCCTTTGGCCGCGAGGATATCTGTCGCGGTTTCGGGATCCATGCCTTTGGAATGGATCCGCATGATACGGCTGTTGATCAGGCCGTTCAGCTGCATGTCCCGTTCCTTCATCAGGGCAAGGAAAGACCGTGCGACCTGACCGGTCCCGATCAGATAAAGGGCCGTTTTTTCCTTGATGGGAAAAAGCGCGCGATGCAGGGCGTTGATCGCGGTATGCGCATCCTCCCGTGCGACCACGATAGAAATATTGCGTTCGGAGGAACCCTGCGAAATGGCGATAATGTTGATGTGTTTTCTTCCCAGAGCACCGAACACTTCGGCGGCGATCCCGGGCTTATGGCGCATTTTATCCCCGACGACCGCAATGACGGCGGTATCGTTCTCGGGAATAATGGCATCGATCATGCCGGCTTTCATTTCCAGAAAAAAGGTCTCCTGAAGCATCTCGACGGCGATGTCCGCTTTGCCGGCATCGATGCCGATGCAGATGCTGTGCTCCGAAGAGGCCTGGGTGATCAGAATGATGTTGATCTCGTGGCGTGCGAGGCAGTCAAAAAGCCGCGCCGAAATGCCGCGGACACCGACCATGCCGCTTCCCTGGACCCTTAGAAGGGCGATGTGTCCGATGGAGGCGATCCCGGTTGCGTGATAGTCTGTCATATTGCCTTCGGCCGAAATGACGGTCCCGGGTTTTTCCGGGGAGAAACTGTTTTTAATATGGATCGGGATATTCTTCTTCATAGCAGGGATCATGGTCGGCGGAAAGATCACTTTTGCCCCGAAATGCGAGAGTTCCATGGCGTCTTCATACGAGATCCGGGGAATGGGGAATGCGTCCGGCGTGATGCGCGGATCGGCCGTCATGACCCCGTCGACATCCGTCCAGATCTCGATCCGGTCAACTTCCAGAGCAGAGCCGATAATAGAAGCCGTATAATCGGATCCGCTCCGGCCCAGCGTCGTGGTTTCGCCTTTGCCGTTTTTCGCAATGAAGCCCGGGATGACATACGGGATCCCGGGATCCGCAAGTTTCTTTCGAATCATTTCATAACTGAGCGGCAAATCCACCTGAGCGGCGCCGAAGCGGCTGTCCGTCCGGATCAGGTCCCGGGCATCGGCAAGTTCGCAGGCAATGCCCCGGGATTGCAGAGCAGCTGCGAACAGAATGGCCGAGACCCATTCACCGCTTGCAAGGACTTTATCCCGGATCTTCGGTGTCTCTTCGCCCAAGAGGCTCAAGCCGTTCAACGTATCCTCCAGAACATGAAAAACCTTGCCTGTCGCTTCCTGCGCGTCTGACCGCATGACCGGTGGAACCAAGGCGAACAGGATCCTTTCATGCCGCAGAATGAGTTCTTGGAGCAGATTCTTGTATCCGCTGTCCCCTTCGCGTGCCCGGTCGCAAAGACCGATCAGGGTGTTCGTGACCCCGCCGAGTGCAGAAACGACCGTCAAAGGCTGCATGCCGCCGTTGATGTTTTTTTCAACAATATCCAGCGCCCGTGAGATGCATCCCTCGTCCGCCAGAGAACTCCCCCCGAATTTCAGTACAAGCTGTTGCATTGGATCCCGTATTGTTAATCTGAATAAAATTTAAATCTATTATCGGTATTTTCAAATATTATTTGAATATCTTTCGTCATTATCTCCATAACTGGTTTCGTTTTGTGGTTAATTGTCATGTTTTGTCGATTATTATTTTGAGAATAAACGGGTACGGAACGGTTTCTAGCCGTTCCGTACAATTTTAAAAACTTAAAACACACCTGAGCTATCACTTCCCTATGGATGTAGGGCCGCCGGGAGCAACCAGAAAGCTCCACATCGGCGTATCTGCCGGACCATCATAATTGACCGCGGCATCAACTCCGGGCGTCCAGGCGGAATCGCCATCATTATCGTACCAATCAAATGTGAAATCGTTCAATTTATATACCACATCCGCAGCGCCGCCTTTCCAATAGATGGTGGTCGTTCGATTTGCCACAATGCTGAATGGACTGAACGTTTCACCCGGGGACATCAAATGCAGTACCCCGCTACTGTCGACATTAAAACTTCCCTGTAAGGAAAAACAATTAATGATCAGACTGGTATCTCCGGCAGCCCCTTCCCCAAGGGATCCGGCCATTTCCACTACCGTATTGGTATCGGCGGCATATACCGCATAGCGTATAATTTCGTTTCTAAATATGATCTTAAGCGTCATATAGGTTCCTTCGGGGATATCATCGGCTAAAAATTCATACTCGCTCATATATTTCAGTTCATCGTTCTCACCGATCTTGACCCAAGTGAAATTATCAGTGACATCTTCCTGGATCTGATCTTTGGATACATAGATCTCGTGGGCATTGAATTTTATATCCATATTATACATGTGATGAACCGTAGCACTGTCCGGATGCCCGGAAGGAACACTTCTCGTTTTCGATAGCGCTGTTTCCGGTATGACCCTAACCCCTTTAAAAAGCAAGGAACCGGTTTTTTCCGTATTGAACAGATCACAGGAAACCAATAACAATATAATAAAAAGCGGAATAATCAGATACTTTGTTTTCATTTTGCAACTCCTTGATCATTACGATAATAAATTTACAACCGGCATTTGAGCCCTGCAACTCAAAAATATCTCCTGATGAACGCTCGATTAGGGATGAAGATGAAAATATTGAAGCGTCTCGGCACCTAATACAATCCAACAAGCCCGCCGGTGGCCGTGTCATCATGTTTGCGCAAATGACCGCGTAATTTTTTATCGATCACTTGTATTACAACCTCACATAATTCATTCAAAAAAAAAGACGCAATAAATCGCATCCCTGCTTCTAAAATCTTCAATGGGTGTTCCTTGTTGGATATTCCCCTCCTCCGAACTCCGA
>JAFGVT010000161.1 GCA_016937825.1 Fidelibacterota bacterium
ATTTCTATCCGAATCCCGTTGACGCACGGGAAGTCACCCTGCATGCAGACTATGTCAAGCGGGTCACCGGCATCGGCATCACCATTCCGGAATGCCGGCCGATCCTCACCGCGCTGGGCTTCGAGCCGGTCCGTGAAGATACTGCCTCCCTTACCGTCAAGGTCCCGACCTTTCGTCCGGACGTCGAGCGCGAGATCGATCTTGTGGAAGAAGTGCTGCGCATCAATTACCTGGACAAGATCCCTTCCATGACCCGGATGACCCTTTCCGTGGCTGAAGACTACGACAAATTTCATCCTTTTATTACCGATCTCCGGAATTTCTTCGTCGGGCACGGCATGCACGAAGCGGTCAACAATTCACTGATCGGCGAAACGCCGGCACATGCCGGGATCTGGGGTTACAAGCCCCTGAGGATCCTGAATCCCCTGTCCCTTGAAATGAACATGCTCAGGACCGACATGATCCAGCCCCTGCTTACCAGTCTGCGGAGCAACGCATTGAAAAAACGCAGCAATATCCGGCTATTTGAGCTGGCGAACGTGATCGAAAAGGACGAGCATTCCGAAACCGGCGCCCGGGAACACCATCATCTGGGCGTACTGTGCTGTTCTCCCTTATGGGGTCTGAACTGGACCGAAGAAGATAAGGCCGCGGATATATTTTATCTTAAAGGGGTGCTGGACGATCTGATGACGACCCTGGGCTTTCATTACAAATTGAAAGAATGCGAGGGACGGGACGAATTCGACATACTGTACGATATTGCGGTGAAGAAACATGTGATCGGAAAGATCGGGCAATATCGCAGTGAGACATTTGAAAAATTGCAGCTTGCCTATCCCGTGGCGGTTATGGAACTGCAGATCGAAAAATTGTTCGGCTGGTACGCGCCGCAACGGAAATACAGCCCGACGCCCCAGTTCCCGTCCATCTTCCGCGACATTTCGCTGGTTGCGGACAAAAAGCTCAAGGCGGTATCCATCCTGAATGAAATAAATCAGCATGGAGGCAAATATCTCGTTGACCTTGTGCTCTATGATATGTACATTGACGATAAGAAACTTGGTGAAGATAAAAAGGCATTATCGTTCCGCCTGGAATTCAGAAGTGATCAGACGACACTGACGGATTCGGAAATTGATGATGTAATGAATAAGTTATTTGAACGGTTAAAGAATCAATATGGAGCTCAGCTAAGGTAATGGATATCAGCTCTTTTGAAATCTTAGAAAAAAAAATACACCAAACCCTCGAAGTTCTGAAAAACCAAAAGGGGCAAGAAGACAAGGACTCGGTCGCATTGACAAAAGATCAGATCGAGCGCCTGACTTCAAAATTGGCGGAAATATCGGAGTGGATCGACCATGCACAAGTATGACCCCGACCCCAATACGGTTGAACTGGAATTTCCCGAGGAAAAACCGACAAAGGTCACCATCTACGGCCAGGAATTTCCTCTCAAGGGAAAAGATCCGGCTTTCATTCACAAGGTTGCGGCTTATGTGAATGAAAAGATGATGGAAGTCGGAGCGAACATGCCCGGCACGACCGCTCTTGATAAGATCGCCATCATTGCGGCCCTGAACATCGCTGGTGAATTATTTCAAATGAAGCAAGATACCCAATCCGTTGAGGAATACATTCAGAACCATTCTGAATCATTGATAAAACTTATCGATGACCATCTCAATACCTAAGCGCTCCGGTTAAGAAAAGGAGTCGACATGTACTATTTCCTTGTTGGTTTAATATCAGCACTGATTGCGGCATCTATTGTATTCATTATTTTTCGCGCAAAATTCGGGAGCATGAAAAAATACGAATTCGATCTGCTGGAACGCGCCCGGAAAGAAGGGGAAACCCTAAAGAAAGAATTGATACTGGAAGGGAAAGATGAGGCCATCCGTATCAAGCAGAAAAGCGAGGATGAATACAACGAGAAATTGCGGGACATCCGCAATGGTGAGAAGGAATTGCAGAAACGCGAAAGCAATCTGGACAGGAAAACAGAAAGCGTGGATCAGCGTTACGAGTCCCTGCAGAAATTCGAACAGGACCTGAAGAGCAAGGAACGCAAGGTGAACGACCGGGAAGCGGAGATCGAAAGCCTGATCGACCAGCAGCAGGTCCGGCTGGAAAAGATCGCCGGACTTTCCCGCGACGAAGCGAAACAGACATTGAAGGACAGCCTGTACGAGAAGGCGAGGGTGGAAGCCCAGATCAAGGTCAAGGAGATCAAAGAGACCGCCATCCTGAATGCGAACAAAGAAGCCAAGAAGATCATCATCGAGGCGATCCAGCGTTCCGCTGCAGACCATACCTCGGAATCGACCGTTTCGGTCGTTCCGCTTCCCAACGATCAGATGAAGGGACGGGTCATCGGGCGCGAGGGGCGCAACATCCGTCATTTCGAGGCGCTGACCGGCGTTGAACTGATCGTCGACGATACCCCCGAAGCGGTCGTGCTCTCCGGTTTTGATCCGGTCCGGCGCGAAGTGGCGCGCATCGCCCTGGAAAAACTGATCCACGACGGACGCATTCATCCGGCGCGGATCGAAGAAATGATCGAAAAAGCAAGCAAAGAGGTGGAAGAATCCATTATTCAGGCGGCGGAGGAGGCGACGATGGAGTTAGCCCTGCCGCACTTCAATGCAGAAATGATGCATTATATCGGAAGTCTGAAATACCGCACGAGCTACGGTCAGAATATTTTGAAGCATTCCATTGAGGTCGGCTGGCTTTCAGGCCTTATGGCCGCGGAACTCGGTCTTGACGGAGCCCTGGCCAAACGCGCCGGCTTCCTTCACGACATCGGGAAAGCCATTGACAGGAATGTTGAAGGGACCCACGCGCTGATCGGCGGCGAGATCGCCCGGAGGAACAAGGAAGACAAGATCGTCGTCAATGCGATCGAATCCCATCATGAAGAAGTGGAAATGATCCATCCCATCTCAGCCCTGGTCCAGGCCGCCGACTCCATCAGCGGATCCCGTCGCGGGGCGCGCGGACAGACACTGGAAAACTATATTCACCGCATGGAGAAACTCGAAGAAATATCCAACAGTTTCAGAGGTGTCAGCAAAACCTATGCGATCCAGGCAGGGCGCGAAGTCAGGGTCATTGTCGAAGAAACCCAGATCGACGATGCCGCGTCCGATCTTCTCGCGGAAGATATCGCAAGCAAGATACAGAACGAACTGACGTACCCGGGACAGATCAAGGTCACCGTATTGCGCGAACACCGCTCGATCGGGTACGCAAAATAATCAAGAGGTACAATGGAAGCGAAGATCCTGTCGGGGAAAGAAGTTGCCGATTCCGTTCTCGAAGGTTTAAAAGGCCGCATTGCACGCTGCAAAGAGCAGGGAGTTACACCCGGTCTTGCGGTCGTACTTGTCGGTGACGACCCCGCATCGCAGGTCTACGTACGCAACAAAAGCCTTGCCTGCGAAAGCCTGGGCATTCTTTCCGAAACGATCCTCCTGCCGGCGGATACGGACCAGGAAACCCTGAACGCGCTTGTGGACGCCCTGAATACCGATACGCGTTTTCACGGCGTATTGGTTCAGATGCCGCTTCCGAAACATCTGAATGAGCTTGAGGTGATCCGCCGCATTCTCCCGGAAAAAGACGTGGATGGATTTCACCCCGAAAATATCGGCCGCCTCATCATCGGAGAGAACACCTTTTTACCCTGTACTCCCGCCGGCGTGATGGAAATGCTGCGTTACTACAATATTGAAACCAGCGGGAAACATGTTGTTGTGGTCGGTCGTTCGAACATTGTCGGAAAACCGATGGTCAACCTGATGTATCAACGCCTGCCCGGCGCTAATGCAACCGTGACGGTATGTCACACCGGGACCCCGGACATCAGGGCGTTTACCGAAAAAGCGGATATTCTCATTGTGGCCGCGGGGGTTCCGGGCATGATCGGCGAGGATATGGTCAAAGAAGGAGCCATCGTGATCGATGTCGGAGTGAACCGGGTTGAGGATCCCGCCCGGAAGAAAGGATTCCGGCTCACCGGCGATGTGGATTTTGAGAAGGTAAAGGGAAAAACTTCCGCGATCACACCGGTCCCCGGCGGTGTCGGGCTGATGACGATCGCCATGTTAATGCAAAATACGGTAAAGGCGGCTGAAGAACAATTGAACCGCAAAAAATGGCAGTAAAACAAAAAAAACAACGACGATACTTTATAGCATTCGGTTTAATAGTGATCGTTGGACTTGCCGGCGTCTTTTTTACGAAAACAGACGTCGGTTTTACCATTGCGTTCAGGATATTGCGTAACCGGATCGAACGGCAATACGAATACCATCTTTCCGTACGAGATCTGAATAAGAGCCTGAAAACGACGATCGAGGCCAATTATCTGAAGTTCTCAACGCAGGATTCTTCGATCATGCTTCAGATCGATACCGTCAATTTGCACTATGCCGGTATCTTTGAATTTCTGGGCAAACGTCATCTGGATGAACTCAGACTGGTCGAACCGACCCTGCATCTGCGCATCGGAGAGAAAAAAGAAAAGGACGGAACGACCCCGTTCCCCGAAATTTCATTTCCCAATTTCCATATCGACAACATCGAGATGAAAAATATCCATTTGTATGTCCATACGCCCGACACGGTGATCTACCAGCTCGTTGATCAGCTGCAGTTCCGTTATTCCGGACGAAAGGACGGCGCCGTCCTGAGGATCGATCAGCTGCGCCTGCAGAACGAATCACTGAACATGCAGGTCTACGATCTTTCAAGCGAGATCGTCGTTAAGAACAACATTGCAAAGATGCTGAACCTGAATTTCATGTTCAACGATGCACGTGTTACCTCCTCCGGTAAGATACGCTACGCCGAACCGCTCCGCTTTCAGTTCACCTTCAATATCATGGATGTGGAAATTGAAAAATATCTGCATCTGCCCGTCATCAAGGAGCAGGATAAGATCAATCTGCGGCTCGACGTGATGGGGGATTTTAAAGAATTTACCGCCAACGCCGAGCTGAGCGGTACCCTCAACAACAGCAAGATCAGGAACGCGGGGATCAGCGTCGAATATAAAAATGACTATCTGCATCTGCTTCAGGCAAGTTTTAAGAATCCGACTACCGATGTTTCCCTTTACGGATCCTACGGACTGAAAGACAAGTACATCTCAACGACCTTTTACGCACACGCCTTTGTTCCGTCCGAGTGGTTTCCCGCACTGCCCGATTTCGATTTCCGCGGACGTTTCCGTGCCAACGGCTATCTCGATGATCGGCTGAAAGTTAAATATGATTTTGATCTTCTTGATCTCTACGGCCTGAGCAAGAGCAGTTTACAGGGTGATATCCTGTTCAAGGGAATGGAAAGTATCATCCTGGACTCGACGAATTACATTTATTTGCCGACGGGCATGCTGAAGGTCCGGGGAGAGATCGCCGGCCTGGACTCCGTCAACCTGGATATTTACGGCGATATCAGTTCTTTTGACAATCTGAAAATTCCCGGTCTTGACGAACTGAAAGCCGAAAATGTGATGATGACGCTGAAATTGCTGGGACGCATCCGGGACCCCGATATCCAGATGAACGTAAATCTTGACACGCTCATTTATGACATCTATAAGGTCAATAATTTAAATTTTTCCCTCTATGCCAAGCAATTGATATCGCAGCACAAGGGAGGCATGCTGGTGTCATTTGAAAATGCCTCCGTCGATTCGTTCCTGATAGGATCCGTTGAGACCTATATCCGGATGGACCAGGATAGGATCTATCTGGATTACCTTGATATCACGCACGATAATTACTATATGAACGTTGCCGGGTCGATCAGGGATTTCAAGGAGTTCAGCATCAACAGGCTGAAGGGGACATATCAGGATCAGGATGTCTATCTTCTTGATACCGTCTCGTTCACGATCCGTGATCAGGGTTTCTCCCTGTCCCGCTTTGATGTTTTATACCGGGATGCCTTGCTGTACGGTTCTCTGGACGTAGAAAAGGATTCAATTTGGGGAAGCATTAACCTTGCAGGCGCCGAGCTGAACTCACTTCCTTTGATCTCAACCCTGAAAGACAGCGTTGGGGGACTGATGGACCTGAATATCGGAATTCAGGGATATTTGCAGGATCCGGTAATCGATCTGCGCATGCTGATGAAAAACGCCCATGCCTTCGGCCTCGATGCCCGAAGGATAAATTCCAGAATTCGCTATGCCGACCGGAGGGTCAACGTCGCCGACCTTTCACTGGATTTTGCCGGCAAGCGCTCCATGAAGTTCAATGCCGATATTCCGGCGGTCGTCAATTTTAAAGACAAAAACATTCTGACACTTCTTCCGGATGAACCGCTTCGCGCCGATTTTGATCTGAAACAAGCGAGGTTATCCAAATTGCTGCCGTTTATCCTTGAAAATCTTTCCATTACCGGGACGGGGGATCTGCGCGGGAACATCAGCGGCACCCTGAACGATCCGGTAATGAACGGCGACCTCTCCGTTGTCAATCCCACGATCGACAGGATCAAACTGGACACCCTGCGCGCAAAGGTCCATTACAGCAACCAGTACCTGTATTTTAACGAATGTTATGGAACGGCCAATAACGGCCGCTACAACGGCAACGCGTTCCTGCATCTTGATCTGCGCTATAACACGCCGTTCGAACGTTTTTCTCCGGACAGTTCCGTTTACGCTTATTTACAGGGGAATGATGATGAAATGATCTATCTGATCCCGTTCATCAGCGATGTGGAATCGTTCAAAGGCGATCTGTTCACGCAATTCGAATTGAAGGGAAATTTCAAAAAAACGATTAAAAACGGGCGCGTTGAAGTCCGGAAAGGTCACCTTGTCCTGAACATTCTCGGGAACGAGATCAGGAACATCGACGGGGTCGCCGTAATGAAAGACAATATCCTCAGCGTGGATTTGCAAGGGAAATTGCCCTCCGTATCCTATACGCTTGCCGGTGCGTTGGGACTGCGCAATGCGGGTACGGAAAAAAATTATAATTTTAATGTCCGGGGGAATATGGATATGACCCGTCTGCTGGAGCCGGACTTTGATCTGCGTATCACCGGAGACCAGATGTCGATCGTGACCCTGGACGAAAACGTCAATCTGACGACCGGAGAGGTCGATCTGAGAGTAAGGGGCAAAGACACCCTGACGGTTTCAGGGGATGTGAACATACGGGAGGGGCTGATCGAAATGGCGTTCAGCCGGCCCGGAGGTTCCGGTCCGGGTGGTGCACCGGAAGCGTCCAGGATGCGGACCGAGTATGTGATCAACGCGCAGATCGATAAAATGTACCTGCGCAATCAGTTCATCGATGCCACCCTCCAGGGGGAGATCGCCCTGCTGAAATATGCATCCGAAAACGTTACCCGCTTTGGGGGAGAACTGGAAACGACGCAGGGATTCTTTAACTACTGGGCATCGGTTTTTGAACTGGAAGAGGGGAGCATATCCTTTGATCAGTTCGAGAACAATCATGAGCTCAATTTTGTCGCCTACAAGGATATCGGGAAAGGGAACCGGATCATTGCATCCATTACCGGCGAACTGAATAATCCCGAGATCGATTTCATTGACGAGGACAATCAATTCACCAAAGCCGAGATCGTTCAGCAGCTGACCATCGGAGAGATCGCGAACGTTACGGGACAATCCGCAACAACCACCCTGCTTGCCCTGGTGGAACGGCCCCTGGAGCAGCAGATGCAGAAACTGGGCGGAGTCGGCGGACTGGACCGCATTGATATCAAGGGGGGAGAGGGAACCTATATCGACAATACGACCGCCGTGGTCGTCGGGGGGCGCATCGGACGAAATTTTTACCTGACCTATGAGGGTTCGCGGGAGGATCCTCTCAACATAGAGATCGAATACCGCCTGAACAACAATGTTTCCATCGTCGGCAGTGCGGACGAAGAGAACGTTTCCGGTTCGGTCCGTTTAAGGCTGCAATATTAATGAAGCGCCTCCTGATCACATCGCTGTTTATCCTGAGCATGGTTTTTTCTTTTGCCCAGGAAGACGATGTCCTCCTGGATTTCCAGCTCAGGAAAGTGATCTTCAACGGAAATCAGACCTATCGGAACAATCAACTTAAGCGCGTCGTCGACATTAAACCCGTGTACACCCGGTTCGGCATGAAGCGCATCTCCTACCGTTTTATCAAACTGCAGACCAAGGCATTGAAGAACTATTACGTCAGCGAAGGTTTCATGAACTGCGAGATCCGGGACTCGCTGGTCATTCATGAAGGCAAGTCGCTTTATCTGTTTTTCAATATCCGGGAAAACGAGCGCTTCCGGCTCCGGCAGATATCGATCGAAGGGAACACGCTGCTGAGTGACGGAGAAATACTTGAACTGCTGGGATTGCGCATCGGCGAACCCTTCAGGCAATATACCTATTACAACAATTTTAAAAAGATCCTTTCACGTTACAGCGAACTGGGGCATCCCTTCGCCACGATCCGGGAAGAATACGACTGGGGTCCCAACCTTGAGATCACCCTTTATATCAAGGAAGATTATTCCTATGATATAAAAAATATCAGCATCAAGGGGAATAAGACCGTTTATGAAACGTCCATACGGAAACATCTGAACGTTGAGAGCGGCGATCCGTACAAGATGGACAAGATCCGCCAGACCCAGGACCGCATTTATGAAATGGGCGCCTTCAATTCGGTGAATATTGTGCCCGTCAACCCCGATTCGATCGCCCGGACGGTCAATCTGGACGTGTCCGTGATCGAGAGCAAGGCCCGGCGCTTCGACGTGCAGTTCGGTGCCCGGCAGGGATATACCGAAAGGATCAATTATTCTTCCCTGTTCTTTCAGCCCGAATGGATCCACAAGAACGTCCTGCACCGTGCCCACCGTTTAAGCGTGGGCGTTACCTATGAGGCGCTTTTCAACAATTTCAATCTGCAGGGGATCAATATTGATCACGGGGTCAACGCCGAGATCGCCTATACCGTTCCCTGGATGATCGCCTTCCGGCTTCCCACCACCCTGAAACTGTATTACAACCGCAACGGCTATTCACCCTTCTCCGACAGGGATATCGGCGAGAACACCATTATTACCGATTACGGCGTCAACCTTTCGAGCATCTGGAGATACAACCGCCAGATCTATACCCGCAGCACCGTCGCGCTGAAAAATCTGAAAAATGAAGTGTCGGGAGAAGGCGATTTTGAACCGCTGACGGAACTCTCCCTGCAGTCCCGTTACGACAACAGGGACAATTTCATCTACCCCTCAAAAGGATGGAACATTCTTCTCTATGGCGGGTATGTGGTAGGAACGCAAACTGAAACGGAAACCGAGTATTTCCGTCTTGAAGCCTCGGTCAGCGGCTATACCCGCCTGTTCAGGAACACCGTGCTGGCAGGCCGGATCGAAGCCGGACAGTTCTTTGACAGAAAAACGATCGATCCCGTATACTTATATCAGATGGGAAGCGAAACGACGGTCAGAGGATGGTTCCAGTCAATCGGGGATCCCTATGTGATCGTGACGCAGGAACCCCCTTCCCAAGATACGCTCTATGCCGGCAAGGCGAAATTGATGGCGAATCTCGAACTGCGGGTCGATCTCATCTGGAATTTCGGCGTTGACGCATTTATCGATGCCGG
>JAFGVT010000162.1 GCA_016937825.1 Fidelibacterota bacterium
ATGCGGAGGCGAACACCGGCATCGTTCTGACCGAGAATTTTGCCATGGACCCCGCGGCCTCGGTCTGCGGCTATTACTTCGCCGGAGTGGGCGTAAAATATTTTGCCCTGGGATCCACGGGACAAGATCAGCTTGAACACTATGCGAAGGAAAAAGGCGTCCCGCCGGAAACGCTGCAGAGCACCCTGGACTGGAAGATCGGGACGAATGATGAAAACGAACCGTAAGTTGAAAAGGGACTGACACGTGAAAGTTACCGATATTCTGGCGAACGCGAAACATCCGCTGTTCACCTTCGAGCTGCTGCCGCCGCTGAAGGGACATACCCTTGACGGGATCAATGCGGCCGTAGAAACATTGTTGCCGTACAAGCCGGCCTATATCAATATTACCAACCATCAGCAGGAAGTGGTCTATGTGGACCGGCCCGACGGACTCGTCGAACGCCGTACCGTCCGGAAGCGCCCCGGGACCCTTGCGCTTTCCGCGGCGATCCAGTATCGCTACGGCATCCCGGTCATTCCGCACCTGATCTGCGGCGGACAGACCCGCGAACAGCTGGAAGACCAGCTGGTCGAGCTGAATTTTTTGGGCATCGACAATGTGTTCGCCCTCCGCGGCGACCCGCCGCGCGGTGAACGGCGCTTTGTCGCGACCCGGGATGGCTATGAGCATACGGACGGACTGGTTCGCCAGATCGCCGATATCGGCAGAGGCAAATACCTTGATCCGACGCTGCGGGACCCGGTCCCGGCCCGGTTCTGCGTCGGGGTCGCCGCTTATCCGGAAAAGCACGCCGAGTCACCGAACCTCGAACAGGATATCGCCATGCTCCGGCAAAAAGTGGAGGCCGGGGCGGATTACGTCGTCACCCAAATGTTTTTCGTCAACGATCATTTTTTCCGTTTTGTCGATCTTTGCCGCAAGGCGGGGATCACGGTTCCGATCATTCCCGGGATCAAGCCCGTGCGCCGGAAAGGCGACATCGATCTTTTGCCGCAAACCTTTCACGTCGATCTTCCGGAAGAACTTGTCACGGCGGTCAGACGCGCTCAAACCCCGGAAGAGATCCGGGCCGCGGGCGTCGATTTCTGTATCGGCCAGGTCCGCGACCTGCTGGCCGCTGGCGTGCCGGGGGTCCATTTTTACACCGAAGGCAAGGCCGAAGCCATTGCGCAGGTCCTGGAATCAACCTACCGGAACGTTTGACCCAGGATTTATAAGCTCATGTTCATTCCCTGAAGCAGTATCGAAAACAGGAAAGTATTTCCGTGTCCCGCATTCCGTTAATTCTGCGATGGATATTTGCATTGAAGAAAGAAAGTATTAAATTGCATCCATGAACCGTAAGAAAGAAAAGATCAGGGTCCTGATCGAGAATACCCGGAACCCGAAGAAGACCCGCCCCGCGAAACGGCGGATCCGGAATCTTTTTGTTTTTCTGGTGACGCTGGGCGTATTGTCCGCGATCCTCGCCCTCCTTATCAATTTTGTGCTCATGCCCGGTTTCACCCGTCACGGCCAGGAGCGCATCCTGCTGGATGTTCAGGGACTCAGCTGGGAAGATGCGCGCCACCTGCTTTTGCTCGAAAAATTCACGCCGGTCCGGGGAAAGTCCATTGCCCGGGACGATATCGAACCCTTCCGCGTGGTCGGACAGATGCCGCGGCCCGGTTCCCGGGTAAAGCTCGGACGCCGTGTATACCTTGACGTCAGCATTCCCCTGGAAAATGTGGCCTTCCCGGAATTGCGCGGCAAGACCCTGCGCAGCGCCGAGATCCTGCTTGAAGGGAATAATCTCGGGATCGATTCCGTTTCCTACGGATTTTCGAACATGCCCCGCGAAGTCATCTTCTGGCAGTCCATCGAAGCCGGCGAACTTGTCCGGCCGGGATCCAAGACGCAGGTCAGGATCAGCCTCGGGCTCAGCAACTGGACCGTTCCCACGGTCGTGAACATGAGCCTGCAGGATGCCCACAAGATCATCAACGACGCCGGACTGCGTATCGGAACCGTCAGCTACCGCGACCGCGATGATCTTTTGCCGAATACGGTGATCTATCAATCTGTGCCCGGCACCACGGTCCTTTCCATACCCCAGCCGATCGACCTGGTTGTCAGTCGCTACAACGATACGGAATAGCGGGGAATATGCTGACACGACAGGAACTCCGCCGCCAATTGATCCATCTCTGCACCGCCCTGATCCCGCTCCTGTATTATTTTTTTCCGGATCTTGGTCCCCTCTCGGGCCATCAATGGGTGATCCTGCTGTTCATCGTATTCGGGGGATTGTACGTGTTCGCGGACTATTTCCGCCGCCGCAGTCTCTTTATCCGTAAGGTTTTTCTCTGGTTCGTATCGCCCTTCATCCGCGAGATCGAAGATCATAAAATGACCGCGGCATCGCGGATCGCGATCACCTTTTTCCTGATCCTGCTCATCTTTCCCGAAACCATATCCGTTCCGGCCTGCATGCTGCTGAGCGTGGGGGACGCGGCCTCCGGCATTTTCGGACGCTGGCTGGGAAAACACACCTGGTACAAACATTATACGATCGAAGGGTCCCTGGCCTTCATCTTCTTTGGCCTGCTGCTCTTCACCCTCGCTTTCCCTTATATTCCCGTCTGGAAATCCGCCCTCGTGGTGTCCTTCTGCGCCCTCTTCGAAGGACTTTTCGATCACTTCGACGACAATATCGTCATCCCGATCGCCGCTGCGGCGATGCTGATGATGCTCGGCGTGTGAGCAAGAAGAGGAGAGGGAGAAAAGGAGAAAAGGAGAGGAGGAGAAAAGG
>JAFGVT010000163.1 GCA_016937825.1 Fidelibacterota bacterium
GAGCCGCCGAGCGCCGACATCTTCAAGTTCACCAGGGTCGGCAGGTCGATGTCGATCGGGAGCTCCAGTCCGTTCGGACCGAGCATGGCGATCAGGCTGTCTTCCGCGGCGTCGCTGAGCACTTCGCCGGTGCTGAAATAGTCTTCCAGCAAAACGAAGGGACGCGTAGAGGTCCTCACATCAAGGCCGAGCGTATTGATCGGGATGATCGAGAATGAATTGAAGAATTCGCTCCGGGCGCCCAGATTCGCCGGATTCAAGAGGGCGGATTCGACGGAACGGAACTTCCGGCCGTGAATGATATCCGCCTGGTCGAGAGTGATCAGCCGCATGCGGCGTTTGGGCAATTTCTGCATATGCTTGACATATTTGATCTGAGACTTTGATTTTGCCTGAGGTTCCTCGATATAGGGAACGATCTCGCGATGTTCCTTTTCTTTCTTGATCTTTTCTTTCTTGACCTTCTCTTCTTTTACCTTGTTTCCGCCGGGAGAACCGATCGTGATCGGCTGCGTCGGAGCCGACCCGGGTGTCGCGACGGGAAGAGGGGTGTCGGAAGGCAGGGGCGCATCCAGAGGAACGGGCGCCGGCGAGCTTTCCTGCGGTAGGACGTCTTCTTTTTTCACTTCCTCCGAAACGGGGGCGATCAAAGGCGCAGGCGCCGGAACATCGGGATTAAGGCTCTCCGTTTTCTGAACCGGTTCGGGTTCGGGAACCGGGAGCGGCTCCGGTACCGGCAATCCTGCCGGAACGGTTTTCGGAGCGGAGGATGTATCGGGATTCAGCGTCTTGAGCAGGTCCTGAAAGAAGGTTTCGGGCTGTTCACTCTCCTGGGCAAGTGCCAGGAAGGGGATTAACAGGATGAACAAACAGATGATCGCGCGTCTCATTATGCACCTCCTGTCGTGTCAGTACCGGTCGTATCGGAGCCGAAGCCTGAAAAATCAAGCGTCCCTTCTGCCCGGATATTCAACCTGATCGATACGGAATCGGTGGTAAGGAATGTGGTTGGCTGCCCGTCCTCCCGTCCGGTGAGCGATATGTCCATGGCTATCCATCCGGAGTCGACCGATTGCGCAAGGAAATCGTAGTCCTCTTTCGTTAATACAAGGACCTGGGTGGTCGTGTCCATGGCGGGTATGCTGAGGTCAGCCAGGACGCGGACGCAGTCGGCATATGCCGGTTCCTTGAAATACAGCGTATCGCGTGCCATACGGATCAGGAAATCCACGCCGAACTGGAAGGAATTGTCGACGATCGCTTCCAGCGAACCCGAAAAGTCGTCGAGGAAAGCGGGGAGGGGATCAAGTCTGAGCCCCATGTATCCCGGACTGAAGGTAACGGGTTCCGAGATCTCGAACTGGAACGGCACGCCGATCGATCCTTCCACTGAAATATCCTGGATGAGCGGAATGTTTCCTGACCCGTTCAGGCTGATCTTTCCGTTGAAAATCAGGGAATCGGGTTTGAAATTGATAAGGTCCGCGGCATCCGCAAAAACCAGGTGATTGTCGGCGCCCGGACCGGTGATCTGCTGTGAAATGTTGAGCGACATCGAATCCGCACCGCTGTTCTTGACCCCGATCAGATTCATGTCGACCGTCAGGGGGATCGTGATGTCGGTGAAGATGTCGATCGCCAGATCGATGGTGGAGAGCTCAATGCCTCCGAATCCTTCAGGCAGGAAGTCGCCCATGCCTATCTCCATGCTGACATTGTCAAAGACGTATTCCGCCTGGTTGAAGGTAGCGTTCACCGATTTCACGATAATGGGATCTCCCGGATTCTTGCCGTAGAACTGGAAGCTGACCGAAAATTCATCGTCGGCGGACAATTGTCCGTATTGCGCCGGGATGTTGATGAAGGTCTCGTATTCGAAGTCATCGGTCAGCACAACGGAGGTGCTGTTAAGGCTGAAGGGGAAGTTGCTGGTCGAGTTCATCGGTATTGTCATGGAATCGGTCGTGAAGAATTGAAGACCGGGATCGGCGGAGGTATCGAGCGACAGCACGTTCAGAAGTATCTTGCCGGTGACATTGCTGGTATTGGAGATCGAGATCACAATATGGCTGGTGTCGAGGAAGACTTCGCTCACGGAGATCGTGGCGTCGTTCAACTCGTCGCCGAAGCTGATGGTGTTTGATTCTTCCAGCAGCTGGGCGTCCAGATCGCCTTCAACGAATTCGCCGACAAGATTATCGATCGACCCGCTGAGGGAGAAGGATGAAGAGCGCATGGCAGGGGAGGTCGTCAGAGTATCGGCTTCTTCACCGCAGATCACCCCGCTGACGATGATCATGACATGTTTCGGAAATTCAACGCCCGCCATGGACATGTTTTCCGTTGCTTCGGTGCCGGCGGGGATGGGCGCGCTCCACAGGAGCTGCACCGGTGCGCCGCCGCCGTTCGTGATCGGCAGGCCGGTCGTGGAATCGTGCAGGGCGATCGTAATGGGATTCCCCAGGGCGCACAGCAGGTCGTTCGTGATGGTTATCGAAAATGTACCCGATGAGAAACGCTGGCGGTCCATCGGGAAACTGGTATAGGAGGTATCTGTCGGGAATGCGATCGAATCAATGGGGACATCCACGCCGTCCGGAACGGCGGAGAGGTCGAAGATCTCCTGCATCTCAATGGGGTCGGACAAGCTGAAATTCCGGACGGAAAATTCCGTGAATTCCATCGCCTGGGTGATCGAGCTTGAAACGGGATCGACTTCCATGCCCATGTCCAGGTCAAAACCTGTGGTGAAGGTGTCGCGGATCACAAACCAGTCGGCATTCCCGGAAGGATCGTCGGGATAGCTTTCCCGGTATTCGTCCAGGGACATTTCGTCACCCAGGAAAGTGAGCAGGGTGTCGAAATTGACCGACATGCTTGTCAGATAGAATTCATATGGGCCGATTTCGATCTTTGGCGGAACTATGGGACCGATCTGAGGAAGTCTGAACTCAAAGCAGCCCGAGAGCCCGATGAGGACAAGCAGAAGTATAAATATACTTTTCCTTTTCATCATAATTTTGGTCCTTTTTTTAATATGTGTTCATGATTCATGTTACTTTAAAATATTTTATAAATTCATTAATTCCAAGTGTATTATAGTAATTTATTAATGCCGGGAATATGCAATTCCGCCGCTTCGCGCCCCGCCCGGATCAGGCGCGGAGAGCGGTGAAAGTCATACCACATCAAGCCCTGAGTATCCGGACGGATCACAATATCGGCATATTCAAGCGAAAGATCGATCGAACGGTTCACGGCCATTTTATCCGCGATATATTTCACGTCGATCGCATTGTCCACCCGGGGGTGGGTTTCCCGAAGCGAAACGTCCACCGCGATGACCGTGTCCGCGCCCATTTCCCGCAGACTGCGGGTGGGCACCACATCGTGCCCGATGCCGTCCACATACAGATCCCCGTCGATCTCGACCGGTTCCATCCACATCGGCAGGCTCATGCTTGCCTGGACGGACTTCAGAAGATCCCCTTCGGTAAAGCTTGCGCCGGTGCCTTTGCTGATATTGGCCGCCACGAGGGCGCAGGGTATCTGAAGGGTGTCAAAACTCATTCCGTCCAGCAAGGTTTCAAGAAAACGGGCGCTGTCGGCACGTTTCAGGAAGCCCATGCTGTGGTGAAGGTAGTAATTGGCAAAACTCCCCTTGATGTGCTTGAACACGGACTCTTTTCGCGCATTCCGCGCGATCCTGTCCAGCTTGAGCGCTTTGTATTCGGGGGATTCCTGCGATTCAAAGAATTTCCGGCTGATCGTCCTGACATCCGGATCGTGAGCGTACATGGCGGCGATCAGGGCTCCGATCGAGGTCCCGGAGATCATGTCCACGGGGATGGCATACTTTTCAAGAATGTAAAGAACACCCAGGTGCGCGATACCGCGTGCCCCGCCGCCCCCCAGCGCAAGTCCGATCTTTTTCTTTGATGCCGGCATTATTCCTGAACAATAGTGACTCGCATCAGGACAGGTTCAAGGGGATTGTCCCGGCGGTCACGGGGTGTGTTCGCGATCTGATTGATGATGGAAAGGCCTTCAACGATCTCGCCGAACACGGTGTACTGACGATCCAGGTGGGTCGGAGAACCGTCGCAGATAAAGAATTGCGAGCCGGCGCTGTTCGGATCGGGGGTCCTGGCCATGGAAACGATCCCTGTCTTATGCGAGATGTCGTTAAATTCGGCGTTAATCGTGTATCCCGGGCCGCCCATGCCGTCGGTGGAACGGTCTCCGTCGCGGCTGTTGATGTCCCCGCCCTGGATCATGAATCCCGGGATCACGCGGTGGAAGCTAACGCCGTCGTAATAGCCGCTTTTGGCAAGCCGTTTGAAATTGGCGCAGTGGTTCGGCGCCTTTTCCGGGAAAAACCGCATTTTCATCGTGCCGTAGCGGGTCTCGATCAGGGCGTATTCATTGGTTTTGACCGGCTCCGCGGGCGTGGATGCCACCTTCTCAAGCAGGCTGTCGATCGCTGCGGGACTCAGGGGCTTTGTCAGGACCTTTACGTTTTTTTCTCCTTCGAGGATCACGGGATCCTTGCGGTATTTTCCTTCCGGATAGGTCCGGATGTAGTCGGCGGCGGCAAAAACACTTTGCCGGGCGCGTTCAAAGGCGAATTTCTCGAGTTTTTCTTTGGTCTGTTCCACGTAGTTTCCCTCCGGATAGTTGGCAAGGTAGCGTATGCAGGACGCTTCATCGTTCGTTCGTTTAAAATAGAGCTTTTCCAGCTTCGCGGACGCCCGGTCCCGGTAGGGTTCCTGAGCCGTCTCGTTGATATAGCGGGTGATCAGGCGCGGGTTGCCCGTTTTCATCACCCGGCGGTATTCCTGCCAGTCCTTAAAGCTGCAGGACGTCAGCAGGAACAGGACGGCGATGATCAGAATGTGCTTGCGTTTCACGATCGGTTCTCCTCGTTATCTGTCGGAATCTAAAAAAAATATCGGGATTATACAACCTTTGTGTGAAGCGGCGGAGGATTTGTCCGGGGATCACGATCTCGTCAAAGTTCAATGCCGCAGACGGGGACGTACTGCTTCGCGAAGGAGAAGGGGAGATCGATCCTGTCTTCGGAAAAAGCGCGCAGGAAGCTTGAGGCGCTGAGCTCCTCGGTGTTGTTCTGTTCGCTGAGATGGGCGAGCAGAAGGTGACGAAGCTTTCCCCTGAGAATGACATCCCGCGCAAAGGACGCCGCCTGCTCGTTGGACAAGTGTCCGCGGTTCGAACGGATGCGCTGCTTGACATGTTCGGGATAGCGCGGGTTGGTTTTCAGGAGCATCAGGTCGTGGTTCGACTCCAGGACCATCGCATCAAAGCGCATCGCCCGGGTATGGATCAGGGTCGTCACTTTTCCCAGATCGGTCACGATCCCCAGGGTGCTCTTTCCGTCCTCGATCGCAAAGCAGACCGGATCGACCGTGTCATGGCTGACGCTTAAGGGGTGTATCATAAAGTCCTGATAATCAAACGATAACCCCGTATCAAATAAGCGGATGTCCGGCAGGTCGTCCAGCTCGTAACGCTCAGTTGCGGCAGCGAGGCAGCCCCGGTTCATGAAGACCGGGATACGGTATTGCCGTGAAAAAACCCGGGCGCCCCGGATATGGTCGATATGCTCGTGGGTGATGAAGAGGGCATCGATCGTAAGGGGGTCGATGCCGGACAGGTCCAGCCGGCGGGTCAGCTCCTTTGCCGTGAGGCCGGCATCAATGAGAATGGACGACGCGCCGGTGCTGACGTAATAACTGTTGCCTTTGCTGCCGCTGGCAAGGGGGACGACGCGCATTATCTTTTGGTTTCCCGCAGGAAGAGCTTAAAGAATTTATCGCGCTCCGCGCGGGGGAATTTCTCGGGATGGAACTGGGTCCCCATGATCCATTGATCGCCCCGGTGCTCGATCGCCTCCACGATGCTGTCCGCCGACCAGGCCGTGACCTGAAAATCGGGATGGAGAAAGGGGGCTTCAACGCACTGGTGATGCCAGGAATTCACGGTCATTTCCGTTCCGTAGAGCAGGGCCATGCGGGAACCGGGAACGAGGGTGATGCCGTGTTCGACACCGCGATGACCCGGGATATCGCGGATCAGCTTTCCTCCCGTCGCAATGTTCATCAGCTGTTCGCCCGCGCAGATGCCCAGGACGGGTTTCCCGCTTTCCAGGGCCAGGTGCATGAACAGACTGTCGAAACGTGCGCGGTGGGGATCCATCAGGGTCATGCTGGGATGCATCTCTTTTCCGTACCATTCGGGAATGTAGTCCCGGCCGCCGATAAAGACGATCCCGTCCAGCTCCTTCAATTCACGCCGCAGCAGCGATTCGTCCTCGCTGCAGGGAATGATCCTTACGCGGCCGCCGTTGTCCCGGATCGCATCCACGTAGCTTCTGTCAACGCTGTATTTGCCTTCCCAATAGGCCATCGTGATCCCGATCAGCGGTTCCGGTGAGATGGAGCAGGAACTCAGGAAAAACAGCGGGAGGAGGAGAAGCAGAGCAAGACGTTTCATAATGACCTCTGATTTATTTGGCAAAATTATAAAAAGTAATACAATAATCACATGATTTTTTTTATTTTCGGGTATGGCTCAGTCACTTTGCATACACAATGCCAGGATCTACGGACTGCAGGGTCTGCAGAATGCCACCGCGCTCGTGATCGAGGGGGGTGTGATCCGCTATATCGGCGATGAATCCGGGCTGTCGACCCATATTTTCGGCGACATCGAGAAGATCAACGCCGGGGGGCGGATCGTTTTCCCCGGATTTACGGATACGCACCTTCATCTCACCGAATGGTCCCGCCGCCGGGATCAGGTCAAGCTCGGCGGATTTGCCTCGCTTGCGGAAACCTGCGCCCATATCCGCGATACCGCCGCGGACAGCGAGTGGCTCATCGGCGGCGGATGGAACCAGAATGCCTGGAAAGAAGGGCGCTTCCCGCACCGGCGGGATCTGGAATTCCTGCCGGCCGGTACCAAAGCGGTCCTGTTCAGCAAGGATTTCCATACCGCCTGGGTCAACGATGCGGTGATCGATCTCTTTGATTTTAATGACGTTCTCAGCATGATCCGGAAGGGATACGTCCAGCGGGATGCGGACGGACAGCTGAACGGCCTGGTCCGCGAAGAAGGGCTGCATGTGCTCATCGATCCGCTGCTGGAAGCGCTGCCCGCCGGCATTTTCAGCGATCCCGGCAGCTATTTCAGGGACTTTTACCGGCACGGCATAACCTCTGTCCACACCATGGAGCATTGCGAGGATTATGAACGCTATCTTTCGCTCTATCAGTACGAGCACAACCGGGGACTTCGCCTGGGCGTGTATATCTACGACAGCGACAGGGAAAAAACGGATCAAAAGGGGCTTCGCGCCGGGAGCGGGGGACCCTGGCTGCGTTTTCTGGGGACAAAGATCTTTGTCGACGGCGCCCTCGGCAGCCAGACCGCCTGGCTGAAGGAACCTTACGAGAGCGGAAACCACGTCGGAAAACAACAGTGCACGGGGGACGAGCTCCGTCGCGCCGTCATGCATGCGGAAGCCCGGGGATGGGGGATCAGTCTCCACGCCCTCGGCGACGCCGCCGTGGAACACGTGCTGGATATCCTCGACCTTATCGGCCGGGACCTGCGGGTGCCCTTGCGGATCGAGCACGCCCAGCTGCTGAATGGCGACCTGATCCAAAGGATCGCAAAGCGGGGCATAGCTCTCTCAGTTAACCCATCACATCTTATTGATGATAAGCCGATTGCGAATGTCCATTGGGGCGCAAGAAGCCGTTACGCCTATGCCCTGCACAGCCTGAAACTGGCGGGCGTGCGCTACGGTTTCGGGAGCGATGCGCCGGTAGAGGACATTCATCCCTGGAAAAGCGTCTATGCCGCGGTCATGCGGATCGGGGCGGACGATCCGGATCCCTGGTATCCCGAAGAAAGCATCCGGATCACGGATGCGATCAACGCCTTTACCCGGGATGCGGTCCTGCTTTCCGGCGTTGACGAACGCAAGGGCGTGCTGGCTCCCGGATTTGCCGGGGACTGCTTTATCTGCGACCGTGACGTGTTTGACGAGCCCCTGACGAACTGGCGCGACATCCATTCCGTTCTGACCGTGATCGGCGGACGGATCGTTTACCATGAAACGGATCGCGCATGAAACGCTATGCCGAGCATACCTCCTCGCTGCTCTACGGCGTTGTCACCATCATTCCTCTGGCGATCTATTATGAGATCTCCATGTTCCTCGTCCACCGCGGCATGACCGCGGAGGTCCGCAATGCCGCCGATGTCATGTTCAAACGTCTCTTCGCCTCGATCGGTTTCGACGGCCCGATCGCCGGCGTGATCATGTTTGCTATCTTATTCATAATCAGCGCGATAAAGCAAGGAGCTCACAAAGAGAAAACGGGCATTACCATCCACTGGCACTATTATCCCGTCATGCTTGCGGAGAGCGCGCTCTATGCCATGCTGCTCTTCGCCATGATGGCGCTTTCCATGAATATGATGAGCCTGCCCGCCATGGCGCTGTCACCCGTGGATATCGGATACTGCCTCGGTGCGGGGGTCTACGAGGAATTGCTGTTCCGGGCGCTTTTGCTTCAGGGACTGCTGTTCCTGGCCGGAAAACTTCCGGGAAAAACACCGCTCCTGAAGACGGCGGCCCTTCTGGCCTCGGCGCTCCTGTTCGCCGGCGCGCATTATATCGGTGCGGCCGGGGATGATTTTGCCTGG
This sequence comes from Fidelibacterota bacterium, assembly GCA_016937825.1. GTDB lineage: Bacteria > Fidelibacterota > Fidelibacteria > Fidelibacterales > Fidelibacteraceae > M50B103. The sequence continues at coordinate 8,737 of JAFGVT010000163.1, forward strand.
CTGACCTTTTTAACCCGGACGCTCGGGGGCGTTCTGCTGGGTCTGGTATACATGCTTCGCGGATTGGGTCCGGCAGTGTATACCCATGCGATCTATGATGTGTATACGATCTTGTTGTGAGAATCATTATGAAGAATGCCTCACACAAAGGCACAGCAAGAATATCCGCCAAGTAAAAAAGAACACGAAGAATTCTTTATTCTATAATTCCGTTTATGATTCTTTTAATACCGTCTTTTATCAGCTTTTCTCCAAAATTGATCAATAAACCAAGTTTATATCCTGTAAGTCTCAAATATGTCAAAAGTTGTTTTTTATCCACTTCACTTAGAAAAGATTTTGACTTTAATTCAACAATTACCGAATCGTTTACAATTAGGTCTGCAACAAAAACTCTATCTAAGAGGATATCCTCAAATTGGGCGGGCATTTTTACCTGTCTTTCGACCTTCAATCCCTTTTTGATCAGATATTCGGCAAGAATACATTCATATACGGATTCGAACATACCCGGACCGGTTTTGGTATGGATCTGATAGGCACAATCCACAATAATCTTTGCCACATCATTTTCATTCATCATTTGCTCCCATTATTTTAATAATAGCAATGTGGGAGCTCTTATACAGCAAAAGCTCCACCGATTGTTTTTTTATGAGAAAATAGGTTCGTCCTCCTCATGAAAGTCATTCAATTCTATCTAATTAGTTAAAGAATTTCCAGAAAATTATTGAAATTTCAAGAAAGTGTGACATATGCAACATATTTTCTGCATGTTTTGTGAGCTTTTTAATCTTTGCGATAATATGAAAGCGGGTTTTTATTTTTCTTCGTGGGAAAAAACATTCTTTGCGGCTTTGTTTCTTTGCGAAGCTCTTCCACTGTGCGCTTTGTTCATTTTTCGGGTAATTTATACCGTGAGCTTTGTTCGCTTTGCGGAAATTTTATACTGTGAGCTTTGTTTCTTTGCGGATTAAATATCTTCTTCGTGTCTTTGTGTTACTTTGTGCCTTCGTGTGAGGTGTTCTTCGTGTGAGGTATTAGACTTCCGCCGGTTTGACCGTCACGTCTTTCTCGTACTGAAAATGCACCTTGCCGGGCGGCATGCCCTTGCCCTTGGTGACGTATTTCCTTTCGGTGCAGACGACAGTGACAAGCGAAGCATGCTTTTCTTCGCTGTAGCGCGCGGCGAGGGCGGCGGCTTCTTCGATGACGTGTTTGGGCACGTCTTTTTTGCCGTCCCGCTTTATAATGACATGCGACCCGGTGCTGTGGCGGGTATGAAGCCAGAGATCGGTTTTTACCGCGTGTTTGAAGGTCAGCTCGTCATTATCCCGGGCGGAACGGCCCACCCGGATGCGCCAGCCGTCCGAAGTGATATACTCGCGGTAGGGTCTGCGCTCCCGGTCGCCGGCACCGGGAGTCCGGGCGAGTTCCTGAATGTCCGGATGCGCTTTTGACCACTCCCTGAAGGACCTGATATCCCGGATCTCCCGGAATTCGCGGTAACGTTCCTCCCATTCTGCATAGGCGCGAAGAAATTCCGCGTGCCGGACGGCATTTCCCCTGACATGCCGCTCGGATGCCTGCGCTTTGCGGTAATAGCGGTCGATGTTCTCCGAAACGGAAAGCTCGGGTTTCAATTTGATGCGTTCAGGGAAACCGTCCTTCCGGTAGAGGGGGGGGATCTCAAAGTCCTCCGCCCGGTCCTGCAGAAGATAGCGGCAGGCCGCGAGGGTCTCGGCCAGAAAGCGATATTCGGCGGTGCGGGTGATGAAGTTCCCGTCCACGGCGGTCTGACTTATCTTTTTCTGCAGATCGTTCAGCCGGCCGCTGAGACGGCTCTCCGTGAGTGCCAAGGCTTCGTGGAAATGCGCTTCCTGAAGATAGCGCACGATGTAGGCGCGGTAATGCGCGTAGAAAAGCGAAGGCTCGTAGGGTTCCTTTCCGGGACTGAGAATGAAACGCTTGCCGATCTCTTCGCCGTTCGAACCTGCGATCATCCCGAGTATCGCGGCGTGATCCCCGGTCCCGAAGACCTCGGCGGCGTGTTGTTTCCAGTAGGGACTGAAGCGGACATCTTCCGCGAGGGATGCAATTGCCGCCCCGGGTTTTTCTTCGAGCCATTCCGGGCCCGTCCGGACGTGTTTCTTGAAATACTGAAGCTGTCCGCGGAGTTCCGAGATCACATTGCCCCGGTTCGAAAGGAACACGATATGCAGACGGGCGCCGTTCGTCATATGAAAGCGCATGATGCGTTCATGCGGCAGCATATCGACCGAAGCGACGATCGAACCTTCAAGTTCGGGAAAGACCCGGACGCTTTCAACCTTCAGCGGCGGCGGCGCTTCGGAAATCAGGGTGTACTGAAAGGGCGCGCCGAGGTGGACAAGGAGCGGCGGATGCTTTCGGAAGATCAGCCAGAGTTCGTTTTTCCGGAAAGTGACGCAGCGGTCCAGGACCGCCGAAGGGTATTGCAGGTGATAGTGCGCCGCACATTTGTCGAGTGTGAACCAGCTGGTGATCATGGCCTAATGTAGGAAGGAAAAAGGAAAAGAAAAAAGGAAATGGTGAAATCAAGACGGTAAGCGTTCAGTGGCGGCAGCCCCTGACTAACTGCTATGAAACCTTCGCAACTTCGCGTATATTTTAGCGCCATGACACTTCACGATCTACATCTGCCGCACTTTTCACAGCCCCTGGGCGGATCCCTTCCCGGGATGAAGCCGGGAGAACGCATCCTGCTGCTCGGTCCCTCGGGATCGGGGAAAACGACCTTGTTCAAGGTCATTGCAGGATTTACGGATCCCGAAAAGGGGCGTATCGATCCGGGAGATCAGCAGGTTGCCATGCTTCTGCAGAATCCCTTTCACCAGATCATCATGCAGACCGTCCGGGATGAACTGCATTTCCCGCTCCGGAACGCCGGGATCCCGCCGGATGAAGCGAAAACGGCGGCAGACCGCATCGCGGATATCCTGGGGATCGCTTCGCTGATGAACCGCGATACGGCGACCCTGTCCTTCGGGGAGATCCAGCTGGTCATGATCGCCGCAACCTGCCTGACGCCCGCGGATATCGTGCTGCTGGACGAACCGACCTCGCACCTCGACCCGCCGGCGGTCCGGGCTTGCTACCGCTGTGCGGAACTGCTTTCCGCCGAGGGAAAGACCGTGTGCATCAGTTCGCAAACCCCCGATGAATACGAGCATGTGGACACGGTGTGGATCCTGAACGACGGCGTGCTGACAGCTTGTTTGAGCAAAGAGGTTTTTGCCGCGAATTACAGGTCCTACGGCATTCTCCTCGACCGGGAACTGATCCAAGAACGCCTGAAATCCTTTACGGGTGCTAAATGAAACTCCTTCCGTTCACCTACGGGATCGCGCAGGGCAAGACACTGAGCAATGCCCGGGAGATCGATCTTGACGGCAGCTCCTGCTGCGGGATCATCGGTCCGGTCGGCAGCGGGAAATCGCAGCTGATCAAACTTCTGGCCGATCCCAACCGGCATCCGGTCGCGGCCTGGTCCGAATATCCCTTTTGCGCCTACCTGTCGCAGGACCTGACGCGCC
>JAFGVT010000164.1 GCA_016937825.1 Fidelibacterota bacterium
GAAAGCAAAGGACATCTGTGGTATTTCCGTTACCCGGTCAAGGATGACAAAGACCGTTATCTGGTGATCGCGACCACACGGCCGGAAACCCTGCTCGGCGATACGGCGGTCGCGGTGCATCCCGAAGACGAGCGCTACCGCGATCTCATCGGAAAGACCCTTCTTTTACCGCTTGCGGACCGCGAGATCCCCGTTGTGGCGGACGACTACGTGGATCGCGAATTCGGAACCGGCGCCGTCAAGATCACGCCCGCCCACGATCCCAACGACCACGACATCGCCCTGCGGCACGGACTGGAATTCCTGAACATCATGAATCCGGACGCCAGCATGAATGAGAACGTTCCCGAACGTTTCCGCAACCTGGAACGCTACGCCTGCCGAAAAGCGGTCGTAAAAGAAATGGAAGAGCTTGGCCTGGTCGAAAAGATCGAGAATTACACCCACAGCGTCGGGTACAGCGAACGCGCACACGTGCCCATCGAACCCCGGCTTTCGGAACAGTGGTTCGTCAGCATGCAGCCGCTTGCAAAACCCGCCCTGGACGCGGTGAACAGCGGACGCATCACCTTCAATCCCGAACGCTGGACGAAGACCTATAACCACTGGATGGAAAACATCAAGGACTGGTGCATCAGCCGCCAGCTCTGGTGGGGGCACCGAATTCCCGTATTCAATTGCTCTGACTGCGGCTGGGAATCCGCCGAACGCGAGGACCCCAATGCTTGCCCCGTCTGCGGCAGCAAGAATATCAAACAGGACGAGGACGTGCTGGACACCTGGTTCTCCTCCTGGCTCTGGCCCTTTTCCACGCTGGGTTGGCCCGATACAAACGCCGATCTCAATTATTATTACCCCACCGACGATCTGGTCACCGCCCCGGACATCATCTTTTTCTGGGTCGCCCGCATGATCATGGCCGGACTGGAATTCATGGGCGACATTCCCTTTAAGAACGTGTATTTCACCGGACTGATCCGGGACATGCAGGGCCGCAAGATGAGCAAGTCTCTGGGAAATTCCCCTGATCCGCTGGACATCATCGAGCAATACGGCGCCGACGCCCTGCGTTTCGGCATGATGCTGATCGCGCCCAAAGGGCATGACATCCTCTTCGACGTTACCCAGATCGAGGTCGGCCGAAATTTCATGAACAAGCTCTGGAACGCCAGCCGTTTTGTCCTGATGAACCTGGACAAGGATATCGAACCCGGAACGCTTCCGGCGAAACACGACCTTGAGGAAGCGGACATCTGGATCCTGTCAAGACTGAAAGAGACGATCCGCTCGATCGACAAAGACCTCTCCCGCTATCGCTTCAACGACGCCGCCAAGGAGATCTACGACTTTACCTGGAATCATTTTTGCGACTGGTATATCGAACTGATCAAACCCCGGCTTTACGGCAAGGATGAAAAAACAAAAACGACCGCACTTTCCACGGCAGCCTACGTTCTGCGAACCGTTCTGAAATTGCTGCACCCCTATGCGCCTTTCATCACCGAAGAGATCTGGCAGTCACTGAAGGCGGAGAACGAAGCAGACATCATGGTCGCGGACTGGCCAAGCGCCGACGCGCTCCATACCGATCGTGCGGCTCTCAGGAACATGGCCCTGCTCATGGACGTGATCACCGCGATCCGGACGATCCGCTCCGAAATGACGGTTCCGCCCTCCAAAAAGGCGGATGTCCTGATCGGCGGCGGAACGGATGAACGCCGGGACCTTCTTGAAAAGCACCGAACGGATATCGCCGCCCTGGCAAAGGTCCGGAACCTCACCATTTCGGAAAAGGTCGTGCAGCCCGCCCTCTCTTCTTCGGCCGTGACCGGCGATCTGGAGATCTACGTTTCCCTGGAGGGACTGATCGACATCGACAAGGAAAAGGAACGTCTCGAGAAAGACATTGCCGCCTACGAAGGCCGCATCGGCAGCGTAAGAAGCAAACTGGAGAATCCGAACTTCGTCTCCCGCGCGCCCGCGGACCTTGTGGAACATGAGCGTAAAAAGATGGAAGAGTACAACGAAACGCTCACGCTTCTCAGGGACAATTATAAAAAACTGACATCATAAGGACGAAAGGCCGGCATGACACAAACCAAACGCGAGATCATCATGAAAGGATTTGACCCCTTGTCTCTTTTCGGGGTCCAGGACGAGAACCTGAAACTGATGCGCGAGCATTTCAATGCCACGATCACGGCGCGGGGAGAACGCCTGATCATCGAGGGTCCCTTTGAGGTCGTCGAACAGATACAGCAGGTTTTAGACGAGCTGATCCACCTGATCCCGAAGCGCGGCGCCCTTGACCCCACCGATGTCCGCACCGTGATCAACATGGAGACCGACCAGCACGAAAAGATCTATTCGGGTCCCGACGATTCCATCATTCTTTTTACTCACAAGGGCATCATCAAGCCCCGCACGGAAGGCCAGGAAGACTATTACCGCGCCAGCCTGGCAAACGACATCACCTTTGCCATCGGCCCGGCCGGAACGGGCAAGACCTATCAGGCCGTTGCCGTTGCCGTCGCCGCGCTGAAAAACCACGAAGTGGCCCGGATCGTCCTAACCCGTCCCGCCGTGGAAGCCGGCGAACGGCTCGGATTCCTTCCGGGCGATATGAAGGAAAAGATCGACCCCTATCTCGCGCCCCTGTATGATGCGCTGCGCAGCATGATCCCCGCGGAGAAGTTCAAGGCGTATCTGGAGCAGCATGTCGTTGAGATCGTCCCCCTTGCCTACATGCGCGGACGCACCCTGGACAACGCCTACCTGATCCTGGATGAAGCCCAGAACACGACCGACCTGCAAATGAAGATGTTCCTTACCCGTATGGGCGTGAACTCCAGGGCCATCATTACCGGCGACATCACCCAGATCGACCTGCCGAACAACCAGCGCTCCGGCCTCTGCACCGCCATCGATATTCTCAGCGGCATCGATGGCATCGCCATCTGCAAGCTGACCACCGTGGACGTTGTGCGGCATCCCCTGGTGAAAAAGATCATTGATGCGTATGAACAGAAGTCGGAAGGCAGAAAAAAGAAAGACAATTAACAAAGATTATTTTAAAAACGCGTTTGATCGCGTTCCTTTTCATATAAACCCCGAGCTTGTCGAGGGGTAGAATCTTCAATTACCCGGTACGAAGTACCGGGAGGTTAAACGAATATCATGCCAACCCTGACCTTGTGGAAGGGTTGAACAGAAAATTTTACCGATTAGAACTTAATTGAAACAGCGCCAATATGTTCAACCCCTCCCTTCGGTCGGGGTTGTATGCATTTTTATTATCCCCGATTCCGGGATTTCATCCCGGGTATATCCAAAGTTTAACCCCTCGACAAGCTCGGGGTCAGGACAATTATTTATCCGCAACCAAAACATACAGGTCAAAATTCTTCGTCCTGATTTCCTTTGAAACCTGCAAAATATTTCTTATAATTCACTCTTGATAAAATGTAAACCAAACACAAAGGAAACAAAATGTTAGATAAAGCAAAAGTTCAGGAAGTTTTGAATAAGATCCGCCCCTCGCTGCAGATGGACGGGGGCGACGTCGAGCTCATCGCCGTACGCGAAGACAACGTTGTGGAAGTGAAACTTGTCGGCGCCTGCCACGGCTGTCCGATGTCGACCATGACCCTGAAAGCGGGCATTGAACGGGTGCTGAAAAACGAACTGCCGGAAGTTGTCGAAGTCGTTTCCGTATAAACATGTCGGATTTTTACAATCGTTTTGATACCGAGACCCTGGGCCGGCGGCATGATGATCATTACCGCACGGTCTTTCAGGTCGACCGCGACCGCGTGCTGTACAGCGGCGCCTTTCGCCGTTTGCAGAATAAAACCCAGGTTTTCAAGTCCGGCGCACACGATTTCTACCGCACCCGCCTGACGCACTCGCTGGAGGTCGCTCAGATCGGCCGTTCCATTGTCAATTATCTCAACAAGACGGCCTTCAGGGCCCCCGCGATCGATGTTGACCTGGTCGAGGGCATCTGTCTGGCGCATGACCTGGGGAATCCGCCTTACGGCCACCCCGGAGAGGCCATGCTGAACGATCTGATGCGCGATGCCGGAGGGTTTGAGGGGAACGCCCAGACCCTGCAGATCATTACCGAGCAATTGCACGAAGACCCCGAAGGCGACCAGGGCATGAAACCCAGCCGCGCCTTTATCGACGGGATCCTCAAGTATAAGGTGCTGTGGTCGGACAGCGGCAAGAAGAGCAAGTTCCTCTACGACAGCCAGCGGACCTACCTGGATTTTGTTAACGGCGGAACGACCCATTACCCCGAACGCAGCCTGGAATGTCAGATCATGAACTGGGCGGACGATGTCGCCTATTCCCTGCATGACCTGTCCGACGGATACCTTGCCGGGTTCGTTACGCGCAAAGAGATCGAACGATGGATCTCGGAACATGAACCGGGAAAAGACGAGACCGGCTATCTTGACACCGTGATCCAAAAACTGGATCATCGTGAAGATTTCGACCGCTTTCTTGCCTCCCGCACCGGACGCTTTATTGAAGGCGCCCGCCTGGTTGAGAGAACACACCCCTTGTCCGCCAAAAGCAACCGCTATCACTATGCCATCGAGATCGATCCGGAAGTCTCGGTCGAGAACTCACTCTACAAACGGCTTGCGGTAGACATTATTTTCAGATCGCCCCAGCTGGAACAGCTGGAATTCAAGGGACGCTATATCCTCGAACGCCTGTTTAAAACCTTCCTGCAGGGCGCTCCGGAAGCCTTCACACTGAACGAGAAAATTCTTCCCAACAGTCTGCGTGAAAAAGTCAAACAGATCGACAGGAACGACTATGTCGCCGTTACCCGCATGATCTGCGATCACTTCTCCGAACAGACGGACATATCCCTTCCCAAGATTTA
>JAFGVT010000165.1 GCA_016937825.1 Fidelibacterota bacterium
ATGGACAGAACCCGGAAAAATATTTCCATAAAGACCTTTGAGTACGGCTATGATATCTACCGGGAAAGCGTTCCTTTCCGGAACAAGGTCCTGCTGGAGCCACATAACCGTCCCGAATCGTGCTCGGATTTCGACTTTCCCGATAAGGACATCTATATCGGTGCTTTCCTGGGGGAACACCTGATCGGCACGGTCATCCTGACACCCCGGGAGAACGGAACGGTCCAGATGCGGCAGCTCGCCGTCGACGAAAATTACCGTTCCCAGGGCATCGGCCGCGACCTTGTCCTTTTCTCCGAAAACCGGGCCCGTGAACGCGGCTTTTCGATCATGGTCCTGCATGCGCGCGAGTCGGCCGTCGCCTTTTATCTGCGGCTTGGCTACGAGCGTTTCGGGGACCGTTTCCTTGAGATCGATCTCCCCCACTGGGAAATGAAAAAAGCCCTTTAAGTCCCGTTTCCAGTTGTTTTTCATGTTTTTTAAGCCGTGTTTCCCTCTGCAATATTTTATTTGTTACTTTTTCAAAACGGCATTATAATTATCCAATGAAAAATTTATTCATTGCCCTTGCGATCCTGCTGTGCGGGACGCAGCTCCTTCCTGCCGCAGAAGCACAGGAATATTCCGCTGTAAGAACAAATCTTCCGCCTCAGATCGACGGCCGGCTGGATGATGCCTGCTGGGCGTCGGCGCCATTCAGCGGCGAGTTCAGGATGCATAAGCCTTACGACGACCGCCCGGCAAGTTTCGATACGCGTTTTGCCATCGTATATGATAATAACAGCCTCTATATTGCGGTCTTCGCCGAGGACCCCGAGCCCGGTCTGATCTTCCGGCAGGTCACGCGTCGTGACAATATTTCAAGTGAATTCGTTGCACTGTTTTTCGACAGCTATCATGACCGCAACACCGCCTATTGCTTTCTGGTCACTGCCAGCGGGGTCCTGGGGGACCTGTTCTTCTCACAGAACGGCGAGGTGTCGGATCCCAGCTGGAATGCCGTCTGGTGGGCTAAAACCGATATCAACGACCGGGGATGGACCGCTGAATTCCGCATTCCCCTGTCTCAGCTGCGCTTTGTGGATGCCCCGGAACAGATATGGGGATTCGATGTCATGCGGAACGTTCACCGGAACGATGAGGAAAGTTTCTGGGATGCGGTCCTGAAGAATGAATCGGGCTACGTGCATCAATTCGGCGTGCTCCGCGGCTTGAAGGATATTAAAGCCCGAAAGACCCTTGAAATTCTGCCCTATGCCGTCGCCCATCTGGATACCTACGAGGCTGAAAGCGGAAATCCCTTCCGGGACGGGTCGGACCTGAAAGCGAACGCGGGGCTGGATGGGAAGATCGGGCTGAGCAATAATTTTACCCTGGACTTCACGATCAACCCGGATTTCGGGCAGGTTGAGTCCGATCCTGCGACGGTGAACCTCTCCGCTTTTGAGACATTTTTCGAGGAGCGTCGCCCCTTTTTCATCGAAGGCAACAATATTACCCGTTACACGCTGGACGTCAACGGCAGCGAGCAGCAGCTCTTCCATTCGAGGCGCATCGGCCGAACGCCGCACTATTGGCCGGATACGGGCGACAGCAGCTACGCCGATATTCCCGGGGCGACCGGCATTATCGCTGCCGCGAAGATCACCGGACGGACCGACAGGGGCCTGAGCATCGGGATCATCGAGTCCCTGACCCGGAATGAAACGGCGCGTCTCTATGAGGCCGGGATCGAACGCGACATAAGCGTTGAGCCGCTCACGAACTATGCGGTGGCAGCCTTGCGTCAGGATCTGAACGGCGGGGAGACCCAGGTCGGAGGGATCCTGACCGCGGTCAACCGGAACCTTACGGACGCCCACCTGGATTTTTTGCATGCCGGGGCCTATACCGGCGGATTTGATCTGCGGCATTACGGCAAGGACCGCGTCTGGCAGGCAGATCTGCGTGCCTACGGCTCTTATGTCCATGGATCCGCGGAGGCGCTTTCAAATACGCAGTTGTCACCGGGCCATTTATTCCAGCGGCCGGACGCCCCCTGGGTCCTATACGACAGCACCCGAACATCTCTTTGGGGACACGGCGGCAGCCTGCGTATCGGCAAATTCAGCGGTTCGTTCCAGGCAGCCGTCAAAACCCAGTGGAAATCGCCGGGACTCGAACTGAACGATATCGGTTTTATGCTGAATACCGATGAGATCGACCAGAACGTCTGGCTAAGCTACCGCAAAACCGCTCCGTTTTGGATCATGAACAACCTCTATACCAGCTTCAATCATCATTACAGCTGGAATTTCGGGGGGATGTATCAGGGCTCCGAAACGGAACTGCTGGCCAACGGCCGTTTTAAGAATTTAAGCGCAGCGGAGATCGGGCTGGGACTGCAGTCCGAGTCGCTGAGCAGCACCTCCCTGCGCGGCGGACCGCGCCTTCGCCGTCCCGGGAACTGGCACACCTGGTTATGGTACGGAACCAATAACCGCAAGGATCTGCAGGCCCAGTTTCTGGGTGTCATTCAGTCAAGCAAGGATGATCTTGTCGGGGGGCACCATTTTGAGATCGAGGCCTACTGGAAGATCAGCCAGAA
>JAFGVT010000166.1 GCA_016937825.1 Fidelibacterota bacterium
CCGCGGCGGCAAAAAATAAATTGATGTTTCCCTGTTGCTAAATTTATGCGCACGATGTAAATTATCCTTTGTTTTAACGTGAAAAAATGTAATACAAGGAGCGAGTGTGGCCTCAACTGCAGATTTTAAACCGGGCATGATCATTGTGTTCAACGGCGAGCTGTTCAAGATCGTCAGTTATCAGCACAGCAAGATGGGCCGTGCCGGGGCTGTGGTACGGACGAAGATGAAGAACCTGCTGAACGGACGGGTGCTGGAAAACACCTTCCGTTCGGGAGAAAAGGTGGACGAAGCGCGCGTGGAAGCGCATATTCTCCAATATTTATATTCCGATGGAAGCCATTATTACATGATGGATCCCGAGACTTTCGAGCAGATCCCCGTTCCTGCGGACGTGGTCGGCGACGATATCAACTATATTCGCGAGAACGACGATGTCAAGGTGCTGATGTATCAGGACAAGCCCATTGCCATCGAACTGCCCGCCGCCGTGGAACTGAAGATCGTCTATACCGAACCCGGCGAACGCGGCGACACCGCGAAAACGAACGTTAAAAAACCCGCAAAGCTCGAGACCGGGCTCGAAGTCCCGGTCCCCCTCTTCGTCAACGAGGGGGATGTCATCAAGGTGGATACGCGCGACGGCCAATACCTGGAACGTGTTAAACGATAAGCGAAGGAAGGAAAGGAAGCGTATGAATATTCCAAAGAACCTGAAGTATTCCGACACCCACGAATGGGTGCGGGTGGACGGCGACGTCGCTACCGTCGGCGTCACGGATTTCGCCCAGAGCGAACTGGGAGACATCGTCTTTGTCGAATTGCCCCAAAAGGGTTTAAAGGTCGGGCAGGACGACGCCTGCGGCACCATCGAGGCGGTAAAGACCGTTTCGGACATCAATGCCCCCGTATCGGGTGAGATCATTGACGTCAACCCCGACCTTGAGGACGAGCCTACCCTCATCAATACCGACTGTTACAAGGGCGGCTGGATCCTGAAGATCCGCATGAGCGACACAAGCGATCTTGAGGTCCTGATGGACGGCGAGGCCTACGAGGAATTTGCCAGTTAAGCCCCTTCTCCCAACACGAATGACACTGTGAGGTCAGTCTATGGCTTTTTTACCGCACGGCCGCAATGACGTAAAAGAAATGCTGGAAAAGATCGGCGTGGACAGCTTCGAAGATCTGATCGCCGCGATCCCTCCGGAACTTCGGGCCGGCCTTTCTTTGGACCTCCCCGACCCCCTCTCCGAACTTGAGGTGGAGCAGGAAGTTCAGTCCCTGACGGGCGGAAACACCGCCTGTCATCAGGCCGTTTCCTACCTTGGCGGCGGGGCTTACGACCATTTTATTCCCCGGGTGGTCGATTTTATCATTTCCCGTCCGGAATTCGCCACGGCCTATACGCCCTACCAGGCGGAGATCAGCCAGGGCACCCTTCAGGCGATGTATGAATTCCAGTCCCTGATCTGCGAGCTGACCGGCATGGAGGCCTCGAACGCCTCGATGTATGACGGTGCAACGGCCCTCGCCGAAGCGGCGATCATGGCAAAGAACCTCAGCGGAAAAAACGAGATCGTCGTCTCCGCGGGGATCCATCCCCTGTATCGTCAGACCCTGGAGACCTATGCCCGTTCCGCCGGACTGAGGCTGACCGACTGTCCCCTGAGCGGCCGGGTCACGGACCTGGAACTTCTGGACGGTCTGATCACGGAAAACACGGCGGCGGCGGTCCTGCAAAGTCCGAACTTCTTCGGCTGCATCGAAGATACCGCCGCAGCTTCCGGGCGCATTCATGCAAAACATTCACTTTTCATTCAGGGTATCGACCCCATCTCGCTCGCCCTTCTGAAAACCCCGGGCGAAGCGGATGCCGACATCGTTTACGGCGAAGGCCAGTCGCTGGGCAATCATCTGAACTTTGGCGGACCCTATCTCGGTCTCTTTGCCGCCAAGATGGCCTATGTCAGAAAAATGCCGGGCCGGATCGCGGGCATGACGACGGATGCCGGCGGCGCACGCGGCTACGTCCTGACGCTGCAGACCCGCGAACAGCATATCCGGCGCGAAAAAGCCACCAGCAACATCTGCTCCAACGAAGCTCTCTGCGCGCTGGCCGCAACGGTCTACCTGGCGCTGATGGGACAAAGCGGCCTGCGCAAGATCGCCGAGCTCTGCGTGCAAAAAGCCCATTATCTGCACCGGGAGATCTGCAAGATCCCCGGATTCGCCGCCGCCTCCGCGGATCCTTTTTTCAAGGAGTTCGCGATCACATGCCCGGTGCCCGCCAAAGCGGTCATTGACAAAGCCCTCGGGCACAAGATCTATGCCGGGATCGATCTCGGCGCCTTTTTTCCCGGGCACGACCATGAACTGCTGATCGCGGTCACGGAAAAACGCAGCAAGGCCCAAATGGATGCATTCGTCAGCTTTCTTTCCACCTTTGCATAGTACCGGCGTCCCGGAATCCGGACCTCTTCCCTTTGGACCCAAGGCGTATTACCGTTGACTTTGTTTACATAATACCGTAAAATGCCACATCATAAGGAACCCGGGTATGAAAAATGCTTTCTCCGAATCGTTTGTTCTGCTGGATGCGCTCCGCAAGAACGAACCCTTTCTCCATAAGATCGATACCGCCGCGAACACCCTGATCCGCGCCCTGCGCGCCGGGCACAAGCTGCTCTGGTGCGGGAACGGCGGGTCCGCAGCGGACTGCCAGCATCTTTCCGCCGAACTGGTGGCGCGGCTTTCGCATTCGCGCCGGGCGCTGGCGTCCCTGGCGCTGACGACCGACACCTCCTATCTGACCGCCTGGATCAACGACACGGGCCAGAGCGACCATCTGTTCAGCCGCCAGATCGAAGCGCTGGGGAAAAAGGGCGACGTTCTGATCGCCCTCAGCACCAGCGGAAATTCCAAGAATATCATTGCCGCCGTCGCCGCCGCCAGAAATATCGGACTGGAAACGATCGTGCTCAGCGGGCACACGGGCGGCAAGCTTGCGGGAATGGCGGAGCTCGAGCTCATCGTTCCGGCCTCCAATACGCAGCGGATCCAGGAAGTCCACATCATTATCGGACACATGATCTGCGAACAGGTCGAGAACGCTTTCCTGCGCCGTTAACAGCATGCAGCGGACATTCAAAGATTTCATTTATCATCTTCAGGGGGAACGTCAGTTATCCTCCAATACCGTATCGTCCTATAAAACCGACATCGCCCGCTATCTTGCCTTTCTCGAGGAACTGCAGGTCGGCAAAGCCGGCGATATCCGGGACAGCCACGTGATCGCCTATCTGGAAGAGCTCGGCACCGTCCCCCTTGCGCCGAGCAGTCTGGCGCGCAATCTGTCCGCGATCCGCATGTTCCACCGCTTCATGGTCAACGAAGGCTACTGCCAAAAGGACATCACCGAAAACATCGACTCGCCCAAATTGCCGAAGCGCCTGCCGAAGATCCTGGACATCGCGGATATCGACGCGATCGTGGACGGCATCGACACCGCGACGGACGCCGGCGTTCGCGACCGTGCCATGATCGAGCTGCTTTACGGGAGCGGCCTGCGCATCTCCGAACTGCTCTCGCTTCGGCTGCCGGCGCTTCTGATCGACGAAGGATGGGTGCGGGTGTTCGGGAAAGGCGCCAAGGAGCGCATCGTGCCCTTCGGCGAAGAAGCGCGGGACTGGCTGCAGCGCTATCTGCAGCACGTGCGCCCGGAACTCGCCCGGACGATCCAGGCGGAGGATGTGGTGTTCCTGAATCTCCGCGGCGCACCCCTGTCCCGGATGGGCGTCTGGAAGATCATCCGCGCCTATGCCGAAAAGGCCGGGGTCTATAAAATGGTCAGCCCGCACGTCTTCCGCCACTCCTTCGCAACCCACCTCATCGAGGGCGGCGCCGATCTGCGCGCCGTGCAGGAAATGCTGGGGCATTCGGACATCGCCACCACGCAGATCTACACGCACCTGGACCGCAACTATCTGAAAGAGGTCCACAGAACCTTTCACCCGAGAGAACATCATTCATGAACACGCAGATCATAAATTATATCGCCATGGTCGTTCCGATCCTGCTGAGCCTGACGATCCACGAGTACTCGCACGGCTATGTCGCCTACCGTCTGGGCGACACGACGGCGCGGGACAGCGGGAGGCTGACGCTGAATCCCCTTTCCCACATCGATCCGATCGGACTGATCATGCTCTTCATCATCGGCATGGGCTGGGCCAAACCGGTCCCGATCAACCTCCATGCGTTTGCCCATCCGAAACGCGACCTGGCCCTTTCCTCTGCGGCCGGCCCGGCCTCCAATTTTATCGTGGCGGCCTTTACCGGCCTTCTGTTCCGGATCTTTCCCGGACTGGTCCCCCTGACCGGGGATCCCGTGCTGATCCTCTTCCTGAAACTGAACCTGTTCTATCTGCTGCTGATCAACGTCGGATTGGGCGTCTTTAACCTGATCCCCATACCGCCGCTGGACGGAAGCAAGATACTGCGCGGTTTCCTCCCGGACAGCAAGGTCCACATCATCGATCATCTGGAGCGCTACGGCGGGATCGTCCTTCTGTCGGTCGTATTCCTGGGGCGCATCAGCGGTTTCTCCGTTTTCGGCCGCCTGATCGGGCCGGTCATTTACGGCATCATCCATTTTTTCAGCGGGCTGACGATATGACAAACTTCCTGGGATATGACAGCCATGATTTTCCCCTTCCCGAAGGCATGCCGGCGGACGCCCGGCTGGCGCGGGTGATCGAAGAGCATCGCGAACGGTATTTTCTGGCATGTCCGGAAGGTATCTACGAAGCCGGCGTAACCGGCAAGATCATGTTCGGGTCCG
>JAFGVT010000167.1 GCA_016937825.1 Fidelibacterota bacterium
ATGAAATTCGACCCCTTTACGCCCAATGTCAGCGGGGTCACCTTCAAGGAAATATTTGTAAGCGCCGACATCGCGAATGTCCATTACATCTATAACTTCGCCGAGACCCTGTACCTCGTCTATGTGAGCTATACCGGGGAAGACGGCAGTTTCAACGTGCTGGTCAAGTAGCAATAAAAGATCATCAAATAAAAAGAGAATGAGGAAATCATTATGAAAAATAAAATAATCGCACTCATCCTGATCGTGATCCTGTGTGTCGGGTTCTCCTTTGCCCAGGAGTACAAGAAGATCGCGCAGACGGGCTTTCAATTCCTGAGCGTCAGATCGGATGCGCGTGCAAACGGTATGGCCGGCGCGTTAAGCGCTGTCGAATGTGGTTCAGCCGCCATTTTTTATAATCCGGCGGCTCTCGGCTTCATGCAGAAAACAATGGATGTCACCGCGTCCTACAACATGTGGATCGCCGACATCAAGCACAATGCCTTCTCCGGCGCCTTCAATATTGCGAACGGACGATACGGCGCCATTGCCTTTTCCGTCGCGTCGGTCGACTACGGTGAGATCGAAGGCACCGAATTCTGGGGTAACGACCAGGGCTACATAGAGACCGGTCTGATCTACCCGACCGCCATGCAGGTGGGTATCGGATACGCAAAATCCCTGAGCACCAAGTTCTCCGTCGGCGGACAGGTCCGCTGGGCGGGTCAGAACCTGGGCGCCAGCAACGTGCTGGTCGAAGACCTCCAGACCGGATCCACCGAGATCGTGACCCGCGCCAATGTCGCGAACACCCTCGCCTTTGATTTCGGCACCTTCTTCAAGACCGGATGGAAAAGCTTCGTGTTCGGCATGAGCGTCCGCAACTTCTCCGGCGAGGTCATGTACGAAGAAGAAAGCTTCCAGCTTCCCCTGACCTTCACCATGGGCGTTTCAATGGATGTGTTCGACCTTGTCGAGAACATGAGCGATCAGCATTCTCTCCTCGTCAGCATCGATGCAAGCCATCCGAGATCCTATCCCGAATACATCGATATCGGTCTCGAATACAAGCTCATGGACGCTTTTTTCGTACGTGTTGGGTATATGGGTAACCGCGACGAACGCGGGCTGACCTTCGGATCCGGGGTGCAGGTTGCCGGTCTTATGATCGACTATTCCTATACGCCGTTCGGTATATTTAACAATTCACAAAGTTTTACTCTGAGGTATTCCTTTTAAATATTGAAACATGGGTAATGGTATGAATTTTAAAAAATATATGGTAGCCGTTCTGCTTGTGGGAATAGCCCTATTCCCCTATGCGGCGACTACCGGTAAGATCAGCGGACGCATCATCGACAAAACTACGGAGCAACCCCTTGCCGGTGCGAATATCATCGTGAAGGGGACCTCGCAGGGCGCGGCGGCTGATATAGAAGGATACTATACGATACTGAACGTCCCGCCCGGAACCTATACGGTGTCCGCGACCTATGTGGGTTACGCCAAGGTCGAACAGACGGACGTGATCGTGAAGATCGACCTGAACACCAAGGTGGATTTTGACATGGCGGTCGAAGCCTTCAAGGGACAGGAAGTCGTCGTCACGGCGCAGCGGCCCGTGGTCAGGACCGATATTTCAGGCAGCCAGACGAACATTTCCAACGACGAGATCAATGAAATGCCCGTTACCAGCGTTTCAGAGGCCATCTCCCTGCAGGCCGGCGTGTCCGGACTGGAAATTCGAGGCGGTTCTTCCAGCGAATTGCTGTACATGGTCGACGGCATGTCGACGAATGACCAGCGTTCCAATACGCCCTATACCAGCATCCCGATGTCGGCGGTGCAGGAAGTCCAGCTTCAGGTCGGAGGTTTCAGCGCGGAATACGACAACGCCCGCTCGGGGGTTGTCAGCGTTGTGACGAAAAAAGGGAATAAGGACAAATACACCGGGACCGCGGACATCCAGTACACGCCCCTGCAGGCCAAACAGTTCGGTACGCCCCTCAGCGACCCCAACGGTTACTGGCACCGCGCTTTCCTGGATGAGGATATCTGCTGGACCGGAAGCGGCAACGGCGTATGGGACATCTATACGAAAGCGCAGTATCGCGCCTTCGAGAGCGGGTATAACGGACTTTCCGAAGAACTGATGAAAGATTCCGACCCGACGAACGACCTGACGCCCGCGCAGCTTAAAGAGATCTATGAATACGAGCATAGGCGCCAGGTCGTGCATGACGACCCCGACTACATCGTCGACATGGGCTTCGGCGGTCCGGTGCCGGGCGGTTCCGCGCTGGGCAACCTGCGTTTTTATGCCTCGTACCGCGGCGCTCAAAGCGCCTATATCATCCCGCTTTCACGGGACACCTACAACGATGATGCGTTCAGAATGAACATGAGCGCGGACCTCTCGCCGAAAACGACCCTGACCGTGTCCGGGAACTGGGGCAAAACCCAGGCCGTCAGCACAACGGGAAACAACAGCCCCTCCACCGGCGGGTATTATTCCTCGACCTGGAGCGTTGCCAACCTGGCAAGCCTTTCCTACGCCATGTTCCAGAACGGATATAACAACCCCATTGACATCGAACGCTTCGGCTACGGACTCGAACTGAACCATCAGTTCAACGAACGCTCTTTTGCCAAGCTGATCGTCAACCGCACCCGCACCGATTATGAGGTGTATCCCCTCGATTCCCTGGACCTCACGGATACCCTGCGACTTTTTGAAGACATTTTTGGCGCTTACGAGTACAATATGATCAATGAGTACCCCAGCGGCTATCATCCCTCCTACAGCCCGGGTCTGGTCGAAGGACTCCGGACCGACTGGGCGGGTTTTGCCCGGGACCAGAGTTACAATATCGTGACGACGATCAAAGGGGATTACCAGAACCAGATCGCCCGCAACAACGAGATCAAGACGGGTTTCAACTTTGTCCACACCCGGAATGTGGTGGACTCCTGGATGGTCGCTCCCATGACCACCTGGGAAGAATACTACAACTGGGATCAGTCACCCCTCCGTTTGGGCGCCTATGTGCTCGACAAACTGGAATTCGAAGGACTGGTCGTAAATGCGGGTCTGCGGTTTGATATGTACAATATGAACGGTGAATGGTACGATCTGACCCCTTACGATACCCTGCTGAACGCCGTGTACGGATTCGGACTGGATACGCTCGCGAACTATCGCAAAACAAAATCGGTTTACAGCCTGAACCCGCGCATCGGGATCTCTCACCCCATTTCCGTGAATTCAAAATTATACTTTAACTACGGGCACTTCTCGTCGATGCCGACGGCGACCTATCTTTACATCGTTGACCGTTACGGCGACGGCGGGAACATTCAGCGCCTCGGCAATCCCGAACTGCCCTTCTCCAAGACCATCATGTACGAGCTGGGCTACGAGCACAGTTTCTTTGACCGCTATCTTGCCAAGATCGCCGCGTTCTACAACGACACGAAGAACCAGGAGACCTGGACAAGCTACATCGGACTGGGAAGCGGCAAAGGCAAGACAAATTACAGCCTTGCCGAATCCAGGTCCTACCGCGATGTCAGCGGCTTTGAACTGACCCTGAAGAAAATGGGCACCTTCGTCAGCGGATTTGTGAACTACACCTATCAGCTGTACAGTTCCGGCGCATTCGGGATCCCGAACGTCAAGCAGGAATACGAGACAAACCCGGCGTTGCTGGAAAACGATCTCAAGACCAACCCGGTCGAATACTACCCCTTCCCGGCGCCCTACGCGCGGGCCAGCCTGATCCTCAAAACGCCGCAGGGTTACTCCCTGGGCGGACTGAGTCCCGCCCTGACGGGCGGCTGGACGGTCAGCATGCTTGCTTCCTGGAACGACGGAGGGTATTCCAGCAGAACGGCCTATTCCCGGGTGACGCTCCCGCAGGACAATACGATCTTCTATCCCTTTGAATGGAAAGACACCTGGTCATGCGACCTGAGAGCTTCCAAGGTTCTGTCGCTGAACAACTTCAATGTCAGGATCTACCTCGATATCGATAATATCTTCAATATCAAAAACCTCTCCACGACCGGAAGCACGGGTTCCATTGACTGGCAGGACAACTACATCAACTCCCTGCACCTGTTCTGGGAAGAAGGGATCTTTCTCGGCGACGATAAGATCGGAGACTACAACACCTACGGCGAATACGTTCCCATCGAATCCTATGCGAACCTCATGACCCAGGTTTCCCAGCCGCTTGAATCGGTGTTATACCACAATCAGGCGGACGGTGTGGAAAAAGGGGAGTCCTTCTATCGCTGGGACGGTTCGGAATTCGTTCTCCAGGACCAGGCGACCGTCGAAGAGCTTTACAGCAAAAAAGCCTATATCGATATGCCGAACCTGACCTCCGTGACCTTCCTGAATCCGAGAACCTTCAGATTGGGAATTTCAGTAACATTTTAAGTCCTAAGGGAAATTATGAAGAAGATATATAAAATTATAACCATTGCTATCCTGACCGCGGGGCTCGTGTATGCCGCCATTCCCCTGAGCAACCGCACCTGGGTGCGCGTGGGTTCGCTGCAGTCGCCGTTTGACGCCTGGGGCGCCGAGCGCGGATGGGATGCGAACTACTCCATCTATGAAGGATTGCTCTGGCCGGCATGGTATAACCGCTCCGACAATTTCGTGATCGACCGCCAGTTCATGGCCTGCCGGAACTTTACCTCGACCAGCGGCGAAGTGCTGACGTTTAAATCCGCGAAATTCTCAAGCGGCGCCAGCTCCAATCAGGTCATTCCCCAGGTCCTGACGCAGTCGGGGAAATATCCCTACTGCGAGATCAGCGTGGATGGAACGGCACAATACGTCGACGATTACCTGGGTTCAAATATCGACCCCAATCTTTCGGCGGACCGGGTGGTCACGAACACCGTGCGGACCGGCATGGGCGTGGACATGACCCGGAAAGTCTATGCGTTCAGCCAGGCCTACAATGACAATTACTTCATTTACGAGTACATCTTCACCAATACCGGGAACATCGATGACGACGACGTGATCGAGCTCAGCAATACGATCCACGATTTCTATTACGGATTGATGTCCCGCTACTGCACGTCCCGCGAATGCGAGGCCATCACGAACATGCGGACGAACACCTGGGGCGCCCATCAGTGGGTTTACCATACGCCGATGAGCGGTGACCCGGAGATCCCGTATTTTTATTCCTGGCTCGGCCAGTTGAAGACGGCGGACATCACCATGACCTACGACAATGTCGGGGGTCCCTACCTCCCCGCCGAAGGGTCGATCGACAATGCCCGTATTCGCTGCCCGCAGTTCGTCGGTCAGGGCGTTCTGCATGTCGACAAAGCCTATAATGACCCCACCTACGACAAGACCAAGGTCCGTACGGGCTGGTATATCGGCGACACCTTCCCTCCCGAAGGCGCCGACCAGCAGGTGTGGGGTTTGCTGAATAACAACTATGAAGACATGGGGACCTTTGACACGCCGCAGGATATCACGCATGAGATCGGCGACCGTCTGGCCCCGAACAGCCTGATCATCAACAAGGACGGCGCCGGGACCAACAGCTATCTGAGCTTCGGCCCCTACGAGATCCCCTTCGGCGAAAGCATCAAGATCGTCTTTTGCGAGGGTGTTTCGGGACTCAGCCGCAAAAAGGCCATCGAAGTGGGAAAGAAATGGTACAAGGCCTATAACGGCAATACCGTTACCCTCGACCTGCCGTCGGCGCCTCTGTACCGGGATCCTGAACCCATTCATATGGGTGACGCCGAGAATCCCGTTCCCGCCGCCGCCATGGACATTTACAAGAACATGTGGGTCTATACCGGAAAGGATTCCATCGTACAGACCTTTATGCGGGCCAAGGAAAATTACGACAGCGATTTCGGCATTCCCCTCCCGCCCCCGCCGCCAACCAGCTTTGAGATCCTGCCCCAGCCGGACCAGGTTTCGATCGAATGGGCGAGAAATGCGGAATCGGACCCCG
>JAFGVT010000168.1 GCA_016937825.1 Fidelibacterota bacterium
GAATACGGTAGAAATTTTCATGATGATATTTTATGGAAAATTCCGTTCGCGTGCAAATTCAAACATTCAAAAACGATGAGTATTTTTATGACTCGGCGCGCTTCGCGCCCCACCAGTCTGGTCGGGAACGGACACAACGTGATTCGGTTCGACCGCGAACCCTGAAAACCTATCCGGCGGGTTACGCGCTTTCACGATCCAGGTCTTGCGATTCACTGGTCCGCACAGCCTGCGCTCATTTTCTTACTTTGCTAAAATATCGATTGACATTCATGATTTTACATGTCAAATTACTTTATAATTTATAGAATTTAGCAACAAGCTGCTGTTCAGCCTCCTGTCCTGAACATCGGCCGCATGAAGCGGGCCGACGCCTGCTTTCACCGGGATCCGCCGGACAGGGTGCAAGGGAGATACGAAAATGAAAAAGACCTTTTTGCTCACACTGCTGGTGATCCTGATCGCCGCGTCCTGCTCAAAAGAGTTTCAGGGCATCAACTACACCTTCTCCCGCGCCGCCGCCGGACTTGAAAAGCCGGGACAGGTGCAGCGCTTTGCAAATCCCCACGCGCCCGCGCCCCAGGATGCCAATAACTATATCGGTCCGGACGAGGCGATCGTCGCCTGTTCCCGTATCATTTTCCCTGCCCTGGAAGACGCACAGGCGATCTTTGACAGTGTGGGAAGCACTGCGGCAACCATGCAGGAAATACCGGTCGGCGGCACACGGTATCGGGATCTTCTTTCCCGCGCGATCGTCGCCTATAATGCATCGGCCAATAATCCCATGATCGTTTCGATCGACGACGGACAGCTGATGTATCTGGACACCCTGGATATCGCCGACGAGGACCGCTGGTGGGGCATGATCCTGCAGACCGTCTATTACGAGTTCGCCTTCGCCGATTTCCGTCTTCGCTGGTACTGCAACAACAGCGGATCCTACCGGGAACGCGACGTCCTGCTGAAACGTGACGGTGAAAGCAGCTGGAAGTTCGCCTACAATCACTGCGCTCTGGATACGACGGGCGGCGAGCGGTCCGAGACTTATACGCTATTTCTTTCCGACACCCGGCAGGAAGATGTTTTTTTCTGGGAATTTGGCAACGCAGGCATTGCGCCGATGAGCGACACGCTGACCCATCTGGCATACCAATTCACCCGGGATCTTGATGAATCCTTCTTTCTGAACGGGGCGACATCCTTCATTACTTTTGGAAAAACCTCCACCGAAGAAGCCGGCGGCGGATTCGGAAGGGTTGCGCACGACATCATCGGTTTTTCCATTTCGGTGATCTACAATTTAGACCCCGGCTGTACGTCCGGTACGTTCGGCCTGGGGTACAATTTCACTGCCGTCCAGGGAGGCGCCCTCCATTTTTCCGACCTCCAGCAGACGACATCGTTACCGAAACAGCTGCGCCCCATCAAGAGCATCGAATTCGAGGTCGAATACGCAATATCCGAATTCGTTACCGGAGAATAGCCCAAATAATAAGTTATCAGTTGACTCACATTTTATAATAAAGTCTCTGACCGGCGGCCGCATATCGGTCGTATGGTCATTATAGCTGTTTTATGAGCATATATATCAATTCACATTAAAGAGTTTTCTGCAATAATCAGAGGGTGGGGATTTTAAATAATAGAATCCTTTGCATAAGTTAGGGACACATGATTTGTGAAAGCAAATTTTTCTTTACGACAAAAAATATCACCGCTTGCCTTAGATCATTTTCATATCATGTTGAAGTTTAATTTTTTCTTGACATCCCCCCAAACCTATCATAAATTTACTATAACATTAGTAGATAAACGGGAATACTGAGGAGATGTCATGATAAGCGGGAATAAATTGACCCCGGCTGAATGGGAGATCATGAATACGGTCTGGAACCTGGGTGGATCACCCTCGGTGCGCGATGTACTCGAAAACGCCTACCCGAACGGCGAGAAAGCCTATACCACGATCCAGACGCTGATGAACCTGTTGGAGAAAAAAGGACTGCTCACCCGCAAAAAGATCGGACTGGTGAATTTCTACACACCGGCCACTCGGAGGGAAGACATGCTCCAGCGGGAAACGGAACATTTGATCTCGCGCGTTTTCCGCGGATCGGCGCCTGCCCTTGCGAATTTCCTCATCGCGGAGGAGGATCTTTCGCTGGATGATATTCAACATATCAAGGCGCTGCTCAAAGAGAAAGAAGCGCAACTGAGGGAGAAATAAAGTGATCACTTCCTTTAATACCTTTGCCGAAAACTGGATGTCGTATTTCGGCACGTCCATCCTGCAAAATACGCTCTTTCTCGGGGTCATTTTCCTCGTTTTACATTTATTGCGTGACCGGCATGCTCACATCCGTTATGCCGTTGCCGCACTTGGACTGATCAAACTGCTGGTGCCGCCTTTTGTACCTCTGATGATCAGAAATGCCGCAAGCGCTGGTTCTTCCATCGGAACTATTGAAATTGGAGGCGTGACGGCACAGTTGGTTCCGGTTGTAACCCCGGTACAGCCTCATCTTTCATTGCTTTCCATTCTTTTTCTTATTTGGCTGCTCACGGCCCTCGTCATGATCGCCTCAACCTTAATCTCAACCTTAAGGCTCAATTGGCATCTCCGCGCTTCCGCGTTTGTAAAGCATAAAAACATCGACGGAAAAGCTATAGACATTTACTGTTCTCCGAACATCTCAGTTCCCTTGAGTATCGGGCTTTTCCCCAAGCGAATTTATGTCCCAATCCTCTGGTGCTCCCTAAACGATAAACTTCAACATTCGCTTCTACGTCACGAAATGGCGCATATTAAACGTAAAGATGGATTGCTGGGCGCCCTGCAGATGCTGGCGATGGCGATCTACTTTTTCCATCCGCTTGTCTGGATCCTTACCCGGCAGGCCGACGAACTCCGCGAAATGGCTTGCGACGATATGGCGGTCGATAATTCCGAGGTCACGCCCTTGGTTTACTCCCGCTGTCTTGTTCATGTGGCCGAACACATGCTCCCAAGTTGGAGCTGCACCTCCGCGTCCACACTGATGAAACAAAAAAACAAACTCTACCACCGCGTGAACTACCAAATTAAGGAGACAGGTATGAAAACACTTCCCAAACATAGATCGCGACTGATCTGGACAATCTTGCTGGTCCTGATCGTGCCGCTATCATGGTACTGCAAACAGCCTGATGCAACCGTTGGACTGAATGATGAGAAGGCTGGCAAGATCTATGGAAAGGTCATAGATGCCGAAACGGGAGAAGCTCTGGTCGGTGCAAATATCATTATCATGAATACAAACAAAGGCGCGGCTTCGGATATGAAAGGCAATTATGTCATTCCCAATGTTCCGGCCGGCAAACAAGATATTGTTTGTTCCCTCATCGGTTATGCCAGAACGATCGAAATGGGTATCGTAGCTACGGAAAACAAATCAACCAAAGTGAATTTCACGCTGAAACCTGAAGTCATCCAGGGCGAAAAGAATACCATCAGTGCCAAGGATGCTAAAGACCAACAAATGGAATTGACACCTCCCGAAGTATTCGTTGTATACGACACGCCCCCGGAACCCGTAGGTGGATTCCAGGTCATCGCCCAAACGATCAAATATCCCGAAAGTGCCGGTAGGGCCGGACTGGACGGAAAAGTGATAGTCAGAATTTATATTAATGAATCTGGGGATGTAACACAGTATGAATTTAAGGAGCATTATTTAACCTTTTACGCCTCCCAAAACAATACAACTTTCGATGGACATAAAAAGGAATTGAGAGATTGCAAACAAGCGGCAATCGATGGCTTGAGTTCACTAAAATGGGTACCGGCCATGGTGGACAATCATCCCGTTGCCGTGTGGATAACCATTCCGATTGAATTTAGCTTTCCAAATAAACAAGAGGCTATCCAAAAAAATATTGAAAACAAAAAAACTGAAACTAAATTCGTCCCCCACGATATAACACCCGTTCCCATTGGCGGGCAAGCTGCCATTGCAAAGAACGTTCACTATCCCGAGCTTGCCAAAAAAGCGGGGATCGAGGGAACGGTCATTGTTCAAGCCAAAATCGGGCTGGATGGAACAGTCACGGAAGCCATTGTGTTGAAGGGCGTGCCGGATACGGAACTCGACGAAGCCGCTCTGACAGCGGTCAAGAAAACCCGATGGATACCCGCAAAAGAAGGCGATAAAGACGTGTCCGTTTGGATTACATTGCCAATCCAATTCAATTTGGATGATAAAAACAAAAAATAGCCTCATCGCACAAAAGGCTTTAAGCCTTAGAGAAACGAAAAATTAAAACCCCGATTATAAACCGGGGTTTTTATCGTCCGTTTCCTTTAGCACATAATATGAACTTTGCTTAATAAATGATTTTGGATTATCAATCACCGAAGGATTAATCTTTTGTTTTAAAATCAAAACATTTATATTACTTTTAATTATTAGAATATTAGGATGGAGTCGTTTTATGCCAAAACTGTTTGCGTTGATTAGTAGAATAGGTTTGATCATGTCATTGCTGATAGTGGCTGCGTGCGACCGCTTCCCTTCCGACCCGGACCTGGCCGATCCCCAGGATGCGCTTTATGTGCTGGTCCAGGCCCATGCGCTGAAACAGCTCTGGATGTACCATTATTTCGAAACCTTTTCCAACGGTTACGAGGAAGGCCAGCTTTTTGTATATGACCCGACCATCGCGGAACTGGAAGCGCTCCATGAAGAGCTGCGCAACCTGCTGCTATATGAAGATGACGTCGTTGCCGCTGCGCAGACCCTGACGGATTCGTTGGGGCTCACGCCTTCGCCGCTGAGCAAGACAACGGGAATTTTCGGTTCATTGTTCAGCTTTTTCTCCGAAGGCGCCGAAATGGGCGAGCGCAGCCGGGATCGCATCCTGACCATTGTCTCAAACATGACCCCGGAGGAAAAGACCGCGCTGTTCAACAACCAACTCCGGGACAAATGGAAAAATCAATTTTATGATGAGAACGATTTCTGGACCAAGCTGCAGAACGGGGATCTGGACGACAGGACCAGCAGTATCTATAATGACTTCTACGATAACTCCGATTTGAACAACCGCTTTGTTTCCCTCGCGAACGA